>JAIFLN010000187.1 GCA_020049045.1 Spirochaetota bacterium
TCGCAGGTGTGGAACATCCTTTCGTCGCTGGTGCTGGTCATTGTCATCCTGACCATCTTCTTCCGTTCGTTTTTGGCGGGTTGGCTGGCGATTATCCCCTTGTCGGTTTCCATTGTGGTCAATTTCGGTCTCATGGGCTTTTTCGGCATCAAGCTCGATGCGGCAACCTCGATGGTGGCGGCCATTGCCATCGGTACCGGCATCGATTACACCATCCACTTTTTGGTGGCCTTCCACCGGGGTCGAAAGGAATATGCCGACTTTCACGCGGTCATGGACAAAACCATTTTGCGGACCGGAAAGGCCATTATGTTCAATGCTGTGTCGGTGGCAGCCGGGTTCGCTGTATTGGCGCTCAGCACCTTCAACCCCTTGATGTACCTCGGTATTCTGATCGCGGTCACTATGGCGACTTCGAGCTTTGTCGCCCTGACCCTGATGCCCGTACTGCTTGAACTGCTCAAACCCAAATTCCTCGATAAACCCATGCTTGACGAAGTTCTAGGAGGCAAAAAATGAAGAAGACCCTGCTGACGGCCGCGCTGCTGGCCCTGGCCACCCTCGGGTGGTCCATCACCGCCGATGAAATCATGGACAAGGTGGAGGCGCAGAACAAGCACGATTCCACCCAGGCCCGCCTGGCTGCTACCATTGAAGAAAAAGGAGGGGCGGTCTCGGAACGCCTTATCGACCAGTTCTCAATCACCGAAAAGGGGTTGAATAAGTCGGTTGCCGTGTTTCAGAAGCCCGCCAGCGTCAAGGATACCCGGTTCCTGATGGTGGAAAACGACGGCCGCGACGATGACCGCTGGATCTACCTTCCCGCGCTGAAAAAGGTGCGGCGCATCGCCTCCAGCGAAGGAAGCACCTCCTTTATCGGCGAGATAACCTACGACGATATGGCTGTAGGTGGTGACGACCGCAAGCACACCCTGTTGAAAGAGGATGTGGTTGCCGGTGAAGAGGTCTATATCGTCGAGTCGGTGGGCACCGATCCGTCCAAAGGACAGTATGGCCGCATTGTTTCTGCCATTTCGAAAACCAAGTGGCTTCCGGTCAAGGTCGATATGTTTGACAAGCAGAACAAGCTGCTCAAGGTTCTGGAGACTCTGGAGTTCAAGGAGATTCAAGGATCCTGGACGTCCATGAAGCTCAAGATGTCCAATGTTCAGAACGGCAACGCCACCACGCTGACGTTCCAGATTCTCGAATACGGAAAAAAGATTCCCGCCGGTGTGTTCACCACCAAATTCCTCGAAACAGGACGGCCCTGAAATGAATTTCGTCAAACAGCTTTTTCTCTTGGCGGCAATGGCTTTAGTCGCAGCTTCTGTGGGTGCTCAGGATTTTGGGTTTGAGGACCCCGAGTCCTCTGCCTCGGTGACTCCCTCTGGCGAACCCTCGTTGTCGTTCTCCGGTCAGGTGGATTTTGCCGGCCGGGTCTTTATCAACAATGACAATCTGATGTCCAGCCCGGTGCAGACCCCCAGTTCCGTTGTGGCCCGGGTTGCCGGCGGCAGCTCTGCCGCTGATCTGTCCCTGGCTCTACGCCTCAGCCCTGAAATCCTGGCGTCGAACCCGGGCCGCGTTATCGACGAAGCCGTTCTTCGCACCTACCTCGGCGACCGGCTCGAACTGACCGTCGGTCTGGCGAAGGTCACCTGGGGCAAGGGGGACAGCTTGAGGGTGCTCGATGTGGTGAATCCCCAAGACTACACTGATTTCATCAACACCGACCTGGAGGACCGCAAGATTCCCCAGGGCCTGTTCAAGGCCGATCTGCGCACCACGGAAACCGGAAAGCTGGAAGCCGTGTATGTGCCATTCTTTGAAGCCGATACCCTGCCGTTGGAGGGTACCTGGGCACCGAAGGCTTTTAAGGATATGCGGACGCAGGTCAGTAACGGCTTCTATTATGGGGATACACCCAGCCTTAGCGGTGGCCGCGGCAATGGTGTCTTCGCTCTAGTTTACAACAGCCTCTACCCATCAATGCGGACCCTGGCCATCGCACAAATCATGGCAAAGAATGGAGTCAATGAAACGATTGCCACCTCTATACTCGACACTAACGTTGGGGGCTCTCTCGACAGTCTGAAGATTCAGGTAGTTGCCGCCGCCGCCGCTCAGGCTCGTTCTCAGGTTGATGTTTTGATGGGGAACTTGCTGGTCTTTCCCGACACCAAAACCTTGGCGTGGGGGCAGGGCGGTCTTCGGCTCACCGAATCGTTGGGTGGCATTGACTTTGGACTTCAGTACTACACAGGATACCTGCGGACACCTGTGTACGATGCCGACCCTGTGAAACTCGCCGCTACCCAGCACTTGGCCGTGGACTACAACCGCTATCATCAGGCCGGTGTGGATGCCGCGTTTGTGCTGGCTGACTTCAACCTCCGCCTTGAGGCGGCGTACCATTTGACGGCCGATCAGGCTGGTACGGACCCCTTGGTCCGCAACCCCTATGCCAGCGGCACCGTGGGAATCGACCGGACGTTCAGCGGTATTTCGGTGAATGTTCAGGCTCTCGGAACCTGGAACCAAGGGCTTTCGGGTGCCAACGGGGTGTACGATGTCCAGAAGGGTGCCCAGGAAGTGAGCGCCGTTGTCGCCGGTCAGTTAGGGTACAAGTTCGCCAACGACCGGGTGGAAGTCACAATGGCCGGCAGCACCAATCTTCCTGACCTGGACTGGCTGGTGATGCCCGGGCTGACCTTTTACCCTGTTGATGACGTGACGCTGAATCTGGGCGGCAAGGTGTTTGGCGGCAAGGCTGAGGGTCAACTCGGCCAGTACGCTTCCAAGAGCTTCGCAGAGGCCACGGCCTCCTATTCCTTTTAGAGGAGCTTCCAGCCGACGGCAGACCCCTATACAGTTCGTTGGATTCAAACCAATCGTGGTGGTGAAGTCCAATGCTGGGGGTCAGCCGCGGCCTCGATCCGGGTGAGGGCCTCGTTGGCTTGATCCGGTGCTTCAAAGACTAGGAAAAAGGCGCCTCCGCCCCCGGCACCCGACAGTTTGCCACCGACAGCGCCGGGGCAGCCCAACCCGGCGTCGAGTACCTGGGTCAGTGGAGGGGGCTCCAAACCAAGGGTCCGCAGTTTCTCCCGGGCTTGGTTGACCAAAACCCCCAGCCCTTGTGGCTGTTGGTCCCGCAGCAGAGCGATTGCCTGCCGCGAGTAATGCCCGAGAGACTCGAGGGCAGAGTTCACCACAACATCTCCGTCGGCTTTTCGGCGGGCTATTTCGCCCACCAGTGTTTTGGTGTCGGCCATACGGACCAAGGCGCCGGTCACCAGAGTGAGCCCCGGGTCGGGCAGGGGGGTCGCTGTCACCGGGCGGGACGAAGGGTCAAGTGCCCACCAGCCCAGGCGCAATGCCAAAGCCGTATCGATTCCCGAGGAAGTCCCATGGAACAAGCCCTCGGCCTTCCAGGCAAGCTGATCCTTCTGCGGCAGGGACAACGTTGGAAAAAACAGGTTTACCAAGGCTGCACAAAGGGCTGCCGAAGATCCGAATCCGCTGCCGACGGGAATTGCGGTGGTAAACTCCAGCCGACCGGGACAAGGCGGGGGCAGCCCCAGCTCGGCGGACAGGGCAGAAAGTCGGTCCAGCAACCGAAGGACGGGTACTTCGTGCGAACCCAAACCTGGCAGTTCCCAGACCCGCCCCTGGGTGTGGGTAGCTGCCAAGGACCACGGAAGTGCCAGACCCACGGCAGGATGGCCGTAAACGGCGGCATGCTCACCAAACAAGAGCAGCTTTCCATGCGCTTTGGCTACTCCCATCGCAGTCCCTCAGGAGACGGTACCAGCTGATTCAGCTCTTCCGGGAGGGGAGAGGGGAAAACTCCGTCAAAATCGGCGGCCAATCCGGTTTCATTTCCAGCCCCCAGTGCTTTCACAAACACCTTGGGACGAAGACCCTTCGGAGGGTCCAGGTCTGCTTCGCTGCCGATGGCTCGGCCCAAAGTGAGGCCCAGAGCTCGGGAATACTCCCAGCTTTCGCGAAGGGTGGACGGGGTTCGTGAAGAAACCAGGGCGCGCACTGCGGCATTGCTCGCATCGAGAAAGTCCCCGGCCGAACCTGGTTCAGAGGTTTTCCATTGACGGTAAAGCGAAATCGAAGCCACGGTTCTGACGGCCTCGGGGCCGGAAAACAGCGCCAGCCTGGGCAGAATTTGCGCGTCAGCCGGATCCCACCGTGGTTCTTGACCGCCCGTAAACAAACCAAAGCCGCCAAACCAGCTGACAGTAACGTCATACCCCGAACCTCTTCCTCCCTGCGCCTGCCGGTGAGCCTGAACCGCTATCTGGTGCAACGAGTCAGGTTCGCGGTCCTGCAAGGTGGCGAGGGCCGCTGTCATACCCGCAGCCAGAGCAGCCGAAGAACCGTAGCCCAATTTGCGGCCACGGGCGTCAAAGAAGGGTGTTGAGTCGATTTCAATGCGGGCACAGGGAGTCAGCCTCGACCAGCGGCGTCCCCGTTCATCACCCCGGTTTTCTAAAAGTTCCAAGGCCTTCAAAAAAACCGTACCCGCAAAAGTGGGTGGCTCGCCGTCCTCAGGGCTCCACTGCTCGCCCCCGCCCACCCAGCGGCCCACTATCTCCCAGCGCTCAGCGGGAAAGACCGTTACCGTCAAACGGGGTTCTACAGCCAAGGCGGCCCCCAAACCGCCTTCCTCGAGCACAGCGTATTCCCCGGCCAGCAACAGATTGCCAGGTACGGTCAGCCGGAATGAGGTCATACCTCACCTGGGGTACGCCAGGTTCTGAGACCCGGCCCCGGAGCGGCAGTCAGGTAGCGCAGACCAGGGACTCTCCGGTCCAGTTCCGCCACCAGCTCTACAGCTTGCGCAGCTGGGCAGAACACCTTGACCTGGGGACCGGCGTCCATGGTTTCGTAGGCGGTGAATCCCTCCCGCCTCAGAGCCTCAAGGGTCTGAATCAGGGCCAGGCTTTCGGGTTGCCAGTAGATCAAGGGAGGTTCAGAACTGAACATGGTACCGAACATACGAAGGTAGCTTTGACGGACCAGGGGACCGAGACGGCTCCAGTCCCGATGGGAAAGGGCGTTGCGGGCCTCGGCTAGCAGGGCAGGGGAACTGTCTACCCACGGTTGGTAGTAAGGACTGGTGAGCCGGCTGCTTTCCATTCCCTTTCTGCTGGAGGTAGCCTTGGCTCCCTCGCGCACCACGCACAACACCACCCGAAAATCGGGCCAGAAGGATTCCCCTTGTTCGGGCTCTGCCGCCAAGGCACCCGCGTCAAACACCGTGAAACCGCCGTAAATCGGGCGTGTTGCGCTTCCTGACCCCAGGCGTGCCAGCGCGGAAAGCTTTGAGGGGGGGGCTTCGGAGCCTGCCAAAGCTGCCACCGCTCCGGCCAAAGCGGCAAACCCCGACGACGAGCTGGCCAATCCTGCCGCCGTGGGGAAATTGTTGGTGGACTTGACAGCAAGACCACGGTTCTCCAAATCCAACCCCGCTTTAAGGCCGTCGAGAAAGGGCAGGAACCTGTCGATCGGCTGCTCTTCACCGTTTACTACCACGGAGTCACGGTCATCGAAGCTCACTTCCGTTCTCGACTCCAGACCGGACAAGGTGACGGCCAGACTTCCTGTAGCGGGGGTGTTGTCGGCGGTGGACCGCTTTCCCCAATACTTGATCAGCGCCAGGCTGGGCCCGGCAACAGCATGGCCTTTCATGCTGTCGCACCGGTGCGGCGTTGATGCAGGGCCATGTGGCCCTTCTGAATTCCCTCTCCGGTGAGGGCGTTGAGCGCGGCGAAGTTTTGAGCCAGCCCCAATGCAGCCGCAACGGAGCAAAGGGTAGGCGAATCGGGGCTTCCCAGCAGCTGCAGAGCCATGCGGGCCGTGGGGTGGATGCCCACCGAACCGCCGACAGTGGCCAGAGCCAGGGGAATCTCGAGCCTGCCTTTCAGAAACTCTCCCTCGACCGTCCAGCGGCTGAGACCCCGGTAGGTTCCCGACGAGGCGGCAAAACTGTGGACAGCGGCCTCCAAAGCCCGGGTATCGTTTCCTGTTGCCAGGGCTAGGGCCGTGATACCGTTCATAATTCCTTTGTTGTGGGTGACGGCCCGCTGAGGATCAGCCTGGGCCACAGCGGAGGCGAGGGCGATACGGCGGGCCCGTTCAGGGTCCACCGATAGCTTCACTTCAGCCCAGGCGGGGCGCAGACTGGCATCGTTGCTGAGAATAGCCAGAAGCTTTTTTCCGCCCAAGGCTTTTTCGAGCGAAGGGGTCATCGCCTCGGCCAGGGTGTTGAGCAGGTTGGCACCCATGGCATCGCGCACATCCACATCGAGGCGGACCACCAGCACGTCCAGATCGGTCAGGTGCGCCAGCGAAAGGCCCCGAAGCCCGCCTCCGCGGCGCTCCATCGAGGCAAGGTGGGTTCTGGCCTCGGCTTCGAGGGCCGTCCGGCTGGCTTCCAACCGCGCAGCCGCCTCGGCACCGGGGTGCTCCAGAAACACCTGGGCCCGCATAATGGGGGCCGCCGCACCGGCGGTAAAGCCTCCGGTGCGGGCTGCCACCGAGGCGGCGTAACTGACGGCAGCGATGACCGAAGGCTCTTCGGTGGCCAGAGGAACTTCATAATTGATTCCGTTGACCAGCAGACCCGAGGCCACTCCCAAAGGAATGGGCATCCAGCCAACGGCGTTTTCTACCAGCGTATCGGCCAGCTCGAGGTCGGCACCGGTGCCTTCAAAGAAACGGGTCTGAGCCTCGGTGGCCGAAGAAGCCGAGAGCCACCAGGCACGACGATCAACAACGGGCCGCTTTCGCAGGGGTGGAGAAGGTTTTTCCATGGTTCAGCCTCGATTGAGCTTCTTGAGCCGGGACTCGAAGTCCCTGGTGGTGTCGAGACTGGTCTTTCTCAGGTCGGACAGAGTACGGCAAGACGTCAACATCATGGTGGTCTTGAGAGCCCGGATGTACCCGTTCATCAGCGTGACAACTGCCTCGCTTCCCCCCTGTTTCGCGGCGCGGATAACAGGGAGAGCAAATCCCCCCGCCTTGGCACCCAAGGCGAGCGCTTTGGCAAGGTCGAGGCCCGAGCGAAGTCCGCCCGAAGCCAAAACACGACCCTTGCGGTGCCCGACTGCCGCCATCAGCAACGCCGTGGGCCACCCCCATTCCCGCAGGGCTTCACCGCTTTCATATCCAGCAGCATCAAGCCGGTAGGCTTCCACCGTCAGCCAGTTGGTACCGCCTGAACCAGCCAGATCGACATAGCTGGCACCGACTTTGAGCAGCCAGTCAACCTCGTCGGGGGCCATGCCGAAGCCTGTTTCTTTCACGATGACCGGCAGCGGGCTGCGGGCAATGAATTCTTCCAGAGTATCTTTAATGCCCCGGAAGTCGCGGTCGCCATCGTCCTGGTAGAGTTCCTGGCCTGGGTTCAGGTGCACCACCTGGGCATCAACTTCCAGTTTCTGATTCCACTGATGGAGGGTTTTGTAGTTGTCGCGAAGACGCTCCTCGATAAGCTGCTGCGCGCCGAGGTTGCTGAAAATGGGAACATCGGGAGCCAGCGGACGAAGGTGGAAATCGCCAAAAGCTTCGGGCTTGCGGAACAGAATTCGAATCGATCCCATGCCAACGGGAATGTTCAAAGCTTGAGCCGCACGGGCCAGGTCTTTGTTGATGGCGTAACTGGAGTCAGAGCCACCTGTCATGCAACTGATGAACAAGGGAAACGCGATCCTCCGTTGCAGAAAGTCCGTTTCCGTTTTCACCTCGTCCCAGGCGATCTCAGGCAGAGCACGGTGTCGAAAACTCAGGTGCTCAAACAGTGCCGAACCACCTTCCGGATCGTAGGCCTGGTCGGTGCAGATTTCGATATGCTTGGCTTTCCGCCCGGTCAAATCACCGGAGTTCGTACTCACGATAGCCGTCCTCCCTCAGACCTGTCAGTGCGAAACGGCCTGGTAAGGGCGGGTTGTCGGCCAGCAGTGAGGGGTAATTTTCGGAGGTTCGGACGGTATCGATCCACGCTTGGTAGTCTTCGAAAGGCGCATCAACGTATTCGTTCAGCAACTGGTCGAGGTTCCAGCGGGCAATAGTTTCGACAGCTTTGGGTGCCATCCGTCCTGAGAACACTGCCATGGTGTTTCCCGAACCGTAGCTGGCCATCAACACTTTTTTCCCGGGGGTGGCCTTACCCCAGACTTTCACCCGCTCTTTCAAGCCAAAAGCCAAGCTGAGGTAGAGGCTGCCGGTGTACATATTTCCAATCTGGGCGGTGGGAGCCAGTCCCGCGCTGAACCCCCGCTCTTCAAGGAAGGCTCGGGACTGTTCGTGGTCAAACCCAAGGTACTTGTGCAGCAGCTTTTCCATCGCTGTCAAAGGCATGGTCGAGTAGGGAATATGCAGGTAGAAAGCATCGACCGATTTCAGCTCCTCGGCAGGGTCGACGGACGCGCGGCTGCAGTAATCTTCAAAAGCTTCAGCCAGGCTCTCGTGGTAGCAGGCCAGGGAGTAACCTCCCTTCACAATGGCGATGGTCGAGCCCAATGGACGGAAAAAATCGTCCACGTCGTGGCTGGCAAATCCCATGGTCTGAAGGTCAAGCTCCATCAGGTCGGGATTCTTGGCGACGATCAGGGCGCTGGCCCCGGCACCCTGGGTAACTTCTGCCGTCGAAGGGGCTTTGTAGCGGGCAATGTCGCTGGTCACCACGATGGCTGTTTCGGCTTCACGGCCAGCGGCCTGAAGAAACCCCGCAATGGTCAGCATGGCCAGGACTCCACCCGCACAGGCGTGCTGAACCTGATAGGTAGCCAAACTGGTGGGCAAGGGGTAGCCGGTTTTTTGGAGCAGCCCCAGCACGTACGCTGAGCCCGCCTTGCTCATGTCGACCCCGGTTTCGGTTCCCATCAGTAAAAAGCGGATTTTTTGGACATCGACGTCTTTACGCAAGTCAAGAAGAGACTTCAGCGCTTCAGCGGCCAGCGTAATGGTGTCTTCGGTCAGCCCGGGGTAGCGCATGGCAACTTGACCCGTCGAGGTCATGGCGCGGGCTAAATGTCTTTCAAGGGAGGGATCCTGAGCAACACGCCTGGCAGCCAGCTCGGACAAGACAATTCGGTTGCGGGGAATGGCCAGAGTCAGGTCATGAATACCAACTGGAAAAATTGACATAGCACTATTATAACCAAAACAGACCTCAGGGGCAAAGGAATTATCAGGTCTCAACACACCCAAGCCGTTTCTTGCTTCGGTATTCCCTTGTTCTATGCTATTCTCGCCGCATGAAAACCGCTGTGCTCCTTTCCGGGGGGGTCGACAGTTCGGTGGCGCTTTACGAGCTTCTGCGTCAGGGCCGCACCGACGTGACCGCTTACTACCTTAAAATATGGCTTGAGGATGAGTTGAGTTACCTCGGTGACTGTCCCTGGGAAGAAGATCTGGGTTATGCCCGCGCTGTTTGCGAGGCTGCCGGTGTACCGCTGAAGGTGGTGCCGCTCCAGACCGAGTACTACGAGAGGGTAGTAGAGTATGCCCTGAAAGAGCTTCGGGTGGGACACACCCCTTCACCGGATATTTTCTGCAACCAACGTGTCAAATTCGGAGCCTTCTTCGACAAGGTGGGTGAACAGGTCGACCGCGTTGCCAGCGGCCATTACGGCGTGGTGGACCGTTCGGACAAGCCGGTCCGGCTGTTGCGTTCCCCCGATCCCATCAAAGATCAAACCTACTTTCTCAGCCACCTCAGCCAGGCCCAGATGGACAAAATCGAGTTTCCCATTGGTGGTTACCTCAAGAACCACGTCCGAGAACTGGCTCACAAGTATCAACTGGCCAACCAGTCCCGCAAGGACAGCCAGGGAATCTGTTTTCTGGGTAAAATCAAATACAACGACTTTGTGAAGTATTACCTAGGTGAAAAGACCGGTGCCATTGTCGACCGGGAAACGGGCAAAAAGCTGGGAGACCATAAGGGGTTCTGGTTCCACACCATCGGTCAGCGTCAGGGCCTGGGTCTTGGAAACGGTCCCTGGTACGTGGTTGGCAAGGACATTGACACCAATGTGGTGTTGGTCAGCCACCAGGAACACCGGCAGGAGCAGAGCCGCCAGGACTTTGTTGCCGGGGAGCTCACGTGGATCCATCGGCCGCCCCGGGCCGACGAGGAGCTGACCTGCAAGCTGAGGCATGGCCCCGAACTTCTTCCCTGCCAGGTTCAGGAAACACAGGAAGGGAGACTGAAAGTTCACCTGGAAACCGGCGATTTGGGAATCGCACCGGGGCAGTTTTCGGTTTTTTACTCTGGTGAGGAATGTCTTGGTGCCGGAATGATTCTGAGTATTCTTGGTTGAGTTAGTCGCCGCAAGACGCCTTCCGGTTGCGAAACGTACTTCGAAAGCGAATTCGGGTGTAGAATGCCCGCCATGAGCAATAACCGCAAGTCCATTTTGGGCTGGGCCCTGTACGACTGGGCCAATTCGGCCTTTGCCACCACCGTCATGGCTGGCTTTTTTCCTGTCTTCTTCAAGCTGTACTGGGCCGGTGATGCCACTGCCACCGAAGGCACCTTTGTTTTAGGCATCGCCAATTCAGCGGCGAGCCTGCTGGTGGCTGTATTGGCCCCGGTACTGGGCGCCATTGCAGACCGGGGCAGCGCCAAAAAACGCTTCTTGGCCTTGTTCACCTTTTTGGGAGTCCTAATGACTTCGGGATTATGGTTTGTGGCTCAAGGGGACTGGACCCTCGCCGTCATGCTCTACGTCGCCGGGTCGGTGGGCTTCTTTGGTTCGTTGATCTTTTACGACTCTTTGCTGGTCAGTGTGGCACCCCGGGAAAAATGGGACTCGGTGTCGAGTCTTGGGTTCGGCTTGGGGTACCTTGGCGGTGGGCTCTTGTTTGTCGTCAACGTCTTGATGTATCAGATGCCTTCACTTTTTGGAATTCCCGACGGGGCCACCGCCATCCGGCTGAGTTTCGTCCTAGTGGGTCTCTGGTGGGCCTTGTTTTCTCTCCCGCTGTTCTTTTGGGTAAAGGAACCCCGTGAGGGACAAGGTCTTCCTTTGGGAAAAGCCATCAGGGCCGGCTTGGTGCAGCTTAAGGAAACCCTCCGCCATCTTTCCGGTGAAAGGCAGATCCTCCTGTTTCTGCTGGCCTATTGGTTCTACATCGACGGTGTCGATACCATCATCAAAATGGCGGTGAATTACGGCACCGACCTGGGGTTTCCCTCCTCGTCCCTTATTGTCGCCCTGTTGGTAGTCCAGTTTGTGGCCTTTCCCGCTGCGCTGTTCTACAACTGGGTGGCCTCGAAAATCGGCATCAAGCCAGCGATTCTGGTTGGAATCGGGGCCTACATGGTCATCACCGTTTTTGGGTATTTTCTCAAGGATTTGACGGGATTCTACGTCTTGGCAGGCTGCGTCGGTTTGGTTCAGGGAGGAATCCAAGCCCTCAGCCGCAGTGCCTTTGCCCGCCTCATACCCGAGGGCAAGAGCGGGGAGTACTTCGGCTTTTTCAATATGTTCGGCAAGTTTGCCACCATCATCGGTCCCTTCCTGATGGGCCTGGTCACTCAGCTCTCTGGGGACAGCCGCATGGGAATCCTGTCGTTGATTGTCTTGTTCGTCGCCGGCGGAACGACCTTTGTTTTTGTGAAGGTGCCCCGTGCCTAAAGAACGCAGTCACTGGCTTTTTGCCCGTCGGGTCGCCGCAGCCTTGCCTCCAGGTGCCCTTGCCGATGCCGTTCAGGGCTACGGAGAGTATTTCCTTGCCGGCTCGGTAGCCCATGACAGCCCTTACTATTGCCTCGACAGTCCGCAGGAACGTCAAACTGCCGACAGGCTTCACGGAAGCGGTGGGCAGGACAGTTTTGCTCCTTTTCGGGCACTGGCCGATCATCGCGGCAACTTGGGGGCCGAGGCTTTTGCCTTCGGGCTGGGGGCCTTGACCCATCTGGCTGCCGACGTCACGTTTCATCCCCTGGTTTTTTCCTGGACCGGGGAGTTCGGGTATGCCCATCAGGCTCTGGAAACAGCACTGGATTTGCATCTTGAAGCCCTTTGGGGGCCAGCCCCGGCCCGAACCTACGCCTCGCTGGCACGCAAAGCCGGCCCAACCTTGGGGCAAGTGTACCAGGCCTGGACAGGTCAGAACCCCCGAACCTGGATGGCTTCGCACCGCCGCCTTCAGGGGCTGTTCCACCTGCGTCCGTTGCGCTGGGTGGCTGGTGACTATGCGGGTGCTTTTTATCCAAGCGGCCCGGTCAGGCACCCCGCTTTCGAGGGCACACTGGAATGGTCTGATCCGGTGACAGGGGCACCCGGCCGGGCGACTCTCGACGAGCTGGTGATCCGTTTTGAGACCTTTGCCCTCGACTTGGCTGCCGAATGGGAGCGAGCCTGGATCAGCGGCGAGGAACCCTTTGCCGGAGCCGTCGGACCCGCCCTGGACACAGGGATCCCTGCCGACAGGGAACAGACCAAACGCTACTTTACGGCGAAGTGGTTTCCATCAAGCCGGTTTGGCCGTATTCCTGGGAAGTGATCCGCAAGGTGACGACGTCTGCTCCCGTGCTGTCCTTGTACGAGTAAGCCAGGGTGACCCCGTTTTTGGCGAGGAACTGAAGGTCGGGACTCTCTGGCAGGTTCTTACGGATGTGGTTGATCAAACCTTGTTTGTGCTGGGCAAAATACGATGAGCCGATTTCCAAAATCAGACAAGCCGTCGGCACCCGTTTTGTCACAACCCCAATTTATCCAACCGGGCCGGCAGTTCGGTGTAGGGGAACATCTGCGAGAACTCCATCACGCCGCCCAGGGCCCGGGAATCGACCCTGACACCTGCTTCTTCAAAAACGGCGGTGGGGTTGAGGCCTCCGATGACGACAATGCCGCAGGCCCCTTCGTGGACGGGAATATTGTAGATCGTTTGTTCGGGCTTGCCGATGATCTGGAACGCTCCCAGCCCGATGGCCTTGAGCCGTTCCGCCAGCTTGTTGACCAGCTCGTAGCTGCCGGTGGGCACCTCGCGGTAACCGGCGCCGATGCGACCATTACCAGTGGAAATGGCCCCAAGGTAGTCGGTCATGCCGCTTTGAATAAAGAGCGCCAACGGGTCGATACTGGTTCCGTTGTAATAGATGACCTCGACAAAGCGTTGCGGCTGATGGTTTTTGACTTCCAGCAGACCGCTGAACAGGCTGTTGACCGGAATGCCGTGTTTGAGCAGCACCCCGTTGAGGGTGACCGAGCAGACGGTGCAAAGCCCGACCTTTCCAGGCGGAACCACGATGTTTTGGTTTACGGTGGCTCCTGGAGCCAACAGTCCCACCAGCCGGCCCATGGCGTACCCCAGCTCAAAAACCCTGAGGAGGTTGGCCATATGTTCGCGCAGAAGAGCCGGGGTGACGAAGGTCACGTTGACGATCACCGTTCCCCGGGCCAAGTTGAGATCAAAATCCATGTCGTAGGTCATCTGGTTGATCTTGGACGACAGTATGCCGACCCGGCTCATGGCCTTCTCGCTGTCCAGTTCCTTGAGACCCGCTTCCGTGATGGAGCGGCCCTTGCGGGGAGAGTTGGCCAGAAATCCTTCATCCTCCAACTCCTGGAGGTACATCCTCACGGTCCTGTCGCTGACGTCCAGCCCCAGGTCGGAAAGGATCTGGGCGATCTCTTTCCCTCCTGTGGGTTCGGTTTCATTCTTCAGGACGCCGAGGATGGCCAGTTTCTTCTGTCGGACGGTGGAGCTCATTGCCCCATCATATCACGCCCTGGTCAATCATCGAATCGGCGACTTTGACGAATCCGGCAATGTTGGCGCCCTTAACGTAGTTGATATAACCGTCGGGCTCCTTTCCGTACTTCACGCAGGCCTCGTGAATGTCTTTCATGATGTTGTGCAGCCGGGTCTCGACCTCCTCGCGGGTCCACGAAAGTCGCAGTGAATTTTGCGACATTTCCAGACCGCTGGTGGCGACACCTCCGGCATTGGCCGCCTTGCCCGGCCCGTAGAGGACCTTGGCCGCCTGGAAGATCTTGACGGCTTCCGGGGTGGAAGGCATGTTGGCTCCCTCGCTCACGCAGAAACAGCCGTTCTTCACCAGGGTTTCGGCGTCGAGCCCGTTGAGCTCGTTCTGGGTGGCCGAGGGGAAGGCCACCTCTCCCTTCACATGCCAGGGGGTCTTGTCAGGAAAGTACTGTGCCTTGAACTTCGAAGCATATTCCCGGATGCGGCCCCGTTTGTTGGTTTTGAGGTCAATGATCCAGGCGAGTTTTTCGGCGTCGATGCCGGCGGGGTCGTAAATGGTGCCGTCCGAGTCCGACATGGTGACGCACTTGGCCCCCAGCTCATTGGCCTTTTCGACCGTATACTGGGCCACGTTCCCCGATCCTGACACCAGTATGGTCTTGCCCTTGAGGGACTGCCCCCTGGTCTTCAGCATTTCCTCGGCAAAGAATACGGCCCCGTAGCCCGTGGCTTCCGGACGGATCAGGCTGCCACCCCAGTTGCGGCCCTTGCCGGTGAACACACCCGCGCTTTCATTGCGGACACGTTTATACTGGCCGTACATGTATCCGATCTCTCGTCCACCGACGCCGATATCCCCGGCGGGAACGTCGAGGAAGCCGCCTATGTGGCGCTGCAGTTCGGTGACGAACGCCTGGCAGAAGTGCATGACTTCGTTGTCCGACTTTCCCTTGGGGTCAAAATCGCTGCCACCTTTGCCGCCGCCCATGGGGAGGGTGGTCAGAGAGTTCTTGAACACCTGCTCAAAAGCCAGAAATTTCAGCACGCCGAGGTTGACGCTGGGGTGGAACCTCAGGCCGCCTTTGTACGGTCCGATGGCGCTGTTCATCTGAATGCGGTAACCGCGGTTGATCTGAATGCCGCCTTTGTCGTCGACCCAGGACACCCGGAACATGATTACACGCTCGGGCTCGACCATCCGCTCCAAAATCCGGTGCTCAGCATATTTCGGGTTGGCGGCGATGAAGGGCTCAAGGGTTTCCACCACTTCGTGGACCGCCTGATGGAATTCTTTTTCCCCCGGATTTTTCGCAATAACCCTGGCCATGAAATCGTCGGACATAGAAGACTCCTAGTGTGTGCCATTCAAGTGGCAATGAATTGCCACAATGATTGCATGAGTTTGCCGAGCCGTCAACTCTTGTCGGCTCGCAGGCTGCGGGGGTTACTTCTCTGTCAGCTTTTTTCGGAAGAACAAGGCCTTGTCAATGGTGGAGATGACCATCGTTACGGCGCTGAAGATTTCCAGAGTGGTGATCGCCCAGTGTCCTTCCCAGCCAGGGAGCCTGAGAAACACCAGAATTTCGACGGCGAAAAGCACCATCAACACGAATAAACTGGCTTTCCCCAGCCACGTGGTCTCGACGAACTGCTTGTTGAAGGCCAGTTGTATCCATAAAACCGCACTCATCTGGAACAAAAGTCGTACCATGATGGCAATCAGGAGGTACACGGGGAGCACCTCTGCCACTCCTAGAACCACCGTCAGGGAAAAAAGAATGGTGTAATCGGTGCTGCTGTCGAGAATTTTTCCCAATTGTGTGCCCATTTTCAGACTGCGGGCCAAAAACCCGTCGAGCAGATCGGTAAAAAATGCCAGACTGACAAAGATCACCAGCGGTAGGGACAGGCTGGGTTGGGTACGGGCCAGCAGAAAAATCAGAGCGATGATGGGAAGGCTGGTCAGCCGAAAAAGGGTGAGCAGGTTGGGCAGCCCTACCCGGGTAAGAGGCGTCCCGTCCAGGTGGGTGAAACGTTTGCGTACTGATAGCAAGGCGACCGCGAGAATGGCGTGGTACCCCGCCGTGAGTGGAAAAAACGCCCAGTCCCAGGGTGCAGAGACCTGGTAGAAATTCCGAAAAATCACAAACCCCAGGGCTTGCAACACGAAAAACGCCGACAAGACGGATAAAAGGCGGCGTTCAAAAGAGGTCAGACCCATAGTGCCAACTTAGCCGTTCAGGCCTTGAGTTGACAAGGGGGAGGGCCCGGATTAAGGTAACCTAATGGGACTAGCCAACCGCATCACCTTTTTTCGCATCGCTCTGGCACCCGTTTTTGCAGGTTTGTTTTCCGCCTGGGCCACCTGGAGAGAGCCGTTCTGGCTGGTGCTGATTTGGTTTGTCTTTCTTGTGTCGGAGCTAACCGATATCTTGGATGGCTGGGTAGCCCGAAAGATGGGTCAGACCAGTGACCTCGGCAAGCTTTTAGACCCCTTTTCCGATGTGATCAGCCGGTTGACCATCTTCGTTTGCCTCCTTTTGGTCGGAATCGCACCGCTTTGGTTCTTCCTGGTAGTGCTCTATCGGGAGCTTTCCATGACCTTCTTGAGGCTGCTGATGGTTCAGAAAGGTGTGGTTCAAGGGGCCTCGTCCGGTGGTAAGGCTAAGGCTTGGTTGTACTTTTTTGCTTCGCTAGGCGGTTTGGCCATGATCACCTGGCCTTCCTTGGTGGCTCCTGAAGTATCCTTCTGGGTTCTGAGTGCCCTGTTCACCGTCGCAGCCCTGCAGTCGCTGCTGAGCTTTCTCCAATACTACCGTAACTACCGGAGACTGGTCGGAGGCAACGGATGACAATTCAGCTGGAAACCATTGCCTCGCATTTGGCAGGTCTGGAAGAGACCTTGATCTATAAACTCCTCGACCGCGCTCAATTTGCCGCCAATCCGGGAGCCTACCAGCCCGGTCAAAGCTTGTTTCAGCCAGCAGAATCCTTCAGCCTGTTCGAGCTGCGGCTGCTGTTCCAAGAAACCCTCGACACCCAGTTTGGCCGGTACCTGATTCCAGAAGAGCGGCCCTTCCATTTGGGACTGCCGGCTCCCCGCCGTGTTCCTCCCCAAACGGAAACTGGACTTGCTATTGCCGATCTTGAAACGGTCAATGTGACGGGCTCCATCCGCCAAGCGTACCTGGGACTGCTGGCTGACCTGTGCGCCGGCACCGACGATGGTCATTGGGGTTCCAGTGTTGAACATGATGTCATCTGTCTGCAAGCCCTTTCGCGGCGTATCCATTACGGAGCGCTCTACGTGGGAGAAAGCAAATTTCGGGAAGCCCCCGACAAGTTCCGGGCTCTGGTGGCAGAACGCGACGACAATGCCTTGGTAGCGGCCATTACCCGTGTCGAGGTGGAACAACGGGTTCTGGCCCGGGTCAGGGCCAAGGTGGAAGCCGTTCAGTCGGTTTCTGACCCTGCCCTGCGCAAAGTGGTCGACCCCTCTACCATTGTGGACTTCTTCCGCGATACGATTATCCCCCTCACCAAAGAGGGTGAGATCTTCTACCTTTATCAGCGGGTGTGACCGCGCCGGTCAGTACGCTCCCCAGCTGATATGCACACCAGCCGAAGGTGAGGCACCCACTTCCATTGGTCCCGTTGTGAAGAACGTCGCTGCACCCAAGCCGCCGGCCTGCACACCGATTTCGCACCAGGGGAACAGCAGAATTCCCACCCAGCCTTCCAAGCCACCAAGGAGGGCAACCGCCCGGGATTGTTGCTGATCGATACCACCGGCCCCCAGCTTGAGGTGGACCGCTCCGACAAGCGGACCCCAGCGGCGCTGCCACCCGCCCAGCATCCCCCCGAATCCGGCACGCATTCCCGGGCCGCCGACGTTGGTGGATTGGGACACATAGGTGCCGCCGAAGCCCCCGATAAGCGACCCTTCGTCGACCACTCCATACCCGAAGCCCCCTCCTCCGGTGACAGAATTGAACCC
>JAIFLN010000001.1 GCA_020049045.1 Spirochaetota bacterium
TCGGGCCTTCGGTGGAAGTTAGCCGCGACCAATGCCGCTCCGTCGAGAATGGGCACTTCGCCGGGCACCGAGGCGAGCGTCACCGGTTTTCCAGGCGAGCCGGATGGAAGCTCAAGCCGCCGCTGCAAAAGATACACACCGGCCCGAAGCAAGAGCTCGTCACCCGGCTGCAACCTTGCGAAGGCGTGCGCAAACGTGCGCCAGGGAGCGTCAAGCGTTCCCAACGCGCCGTCGTTGCCGCAGGGCGAAAGGAAATAGGTCGCCATTAGCCGTTCTCCTTTGAGTTCATGGAACTCAGGGCCCGATAAACCTCGTCGGCGATCAGAAAGTGCCCGGCCTCGCCCGGGTGCACGGGTTCCTCGGGAAAATAGATCGAAGCTGGTTGTAAGGACAGGCGCTTATGGAAGGCCGCGTGCAAGTCGACAACGGCGGCATCATGGCTCCTGCCAACCTGCTGCACGGCTTTGTGGTAAGTCGGAAGAAGCGTCAAAACCTGGTTGCGATACTCGCCGGTCGTGGTGTCTTGCCCCCCATAGAAGGGCTGGAGAAGCAGTATTCGGCACTTGGGCAGCGTCTCGCGGGTGAGCGCCAAGGCGGCGGAGTAGGTCTTCTCGAAGCCTTCGGGGGACTGGCGCAAGGCGCCCGGGTCGGTCAGATAACGATTGAGGTCATTGATTCCAACACCTACCACGACGATATCGGGGCTCCATTCAACAACGTCATCAACCCAGCGGGAATAGAGGTTTTCAACCGTATCGCCACCGATTCCCCGGTTCACGAAGTTGAGCTTCAGTTCGGGACGCTCGACGAGAAAACGGTTGCGGACAAACGTGACAAAGCCACAACCGTAAGGTTTGAAGCGGTCTTCCCGTCGGCCGCAGTCGGTGATGCTGTCACCAACAATCCGGAAATTACCGTGAATATCATAGGATTCCGTTGGGAACCTGTCAACTCTATCTATTTGGTGGGAATATAGATGACAACAATTGCCGGTAATTACCGGTATTTATCTGATTCTTTATTGCTTCGAAGCTTGCTTCCCTGTAGGGTGAGAGTCATGATGCACTACGGTACGTCCTACTATCCAGAGCAGTGGCCCGAAAGCTCTTGGTCGACTGACTTTGCCCTGATGCGAGCCGCAGGAATGAATGTCGTCCGACTGGGGGATTTTGCTTGGGCTTACACCCAGCCCGACAAAGAAACCTTTGACTTCGATTGGCTCGAGCGGGCTGTCGACTGTGCAGCGTCCTTCGGGCTCCAGGTGGTGCTCGGCACCGGTACGGCAGCGCCGCCGGCCTGGTTGACTCAGGCCTACCCGGAGACTCTCTCGGTAGACCGAAACGGCCGCCGTTCCCACCACGGACAGCGTTGCCACTTCAATCCCGTCAGTCCTGTCTACCTGAAGTTTTGTGAGCAGATTGCCGACAAACTCTCACGGCGCTTCGGAACCCATTCCAACGTGATTGGCTGGCAGATTTGCAACGAATATGGGCCCTTCAGCTATGACGAAACCTTGGACAGGCTTTTCCGGGAGTTCCTTCAGCGGGAGTTCGGCACCCTCGAAGAGCTCAACCTTCGCTGCGGGCACGCCTATTGGAGTCAGCGCTACACCGACTGGTCACAAATTACGGTCAACCCTGAGTACCACAACCCCTGTCTGCTGGCCAGTTTCCGCAAAATGTACACCGAGGTCTATCGTGTCTATCAGGCCAACCAGCTCGGCGCACTGCGACGAAACGCAGGGGAACAGCAGTTCATCACAACCAACTTGCACAACCGTTTCAGCGATGGTGATCCGCATGTGATCGGTCGGGACCTCGACTTGGTCGCCTACGACAACTATCTGGATGCTGGAGAGAGGCCCGGTCATCTCGACCACGGGCAGTATGGTTTCACGCTTGACTTGGCGCGTGGAATCAAGGGGAAGAAGTTCTGGCAGATGGAAACCCAAACCGGACACGTTCGCTACCTCCCGGTCAACGAGACCGTCGACAGGGGGGAGACCCGCCGGTTGATTTGGCACCTTGCCAGCCATGGGGCCCTCGCGGTGATGTTTTGGCAATGGCGTCCCTGCCTGGGCGGTCAAGAGCAGTTTTGGGGGACGATTGTCGGCCCCGGAGGGCAGCCCAGGCCGCTCTATGACGAGATCGCCCGCGTGGGAGCCGAACTCAAGCATCTCGGTCCCGCACTCGACTCTGCTGATGTGGACGGCTCAGTGGCCATGCTCTACAGCGATCAAGACCGCTGGGCGATCGACCACGAGCGGTTCAGCCAGCAGTTCGACCCGTTCCAGCACCACCAACTCTACTACCGGGCCCTGCGGCGGGCCGGGCAGATGGTGGACGTCGTTCAGCCCCTGGCGGCGTTGGAACACTACCGCCTGGTGGTCGCGCCGCACTTGCAGCAGATCACACCGGAATTGGTTGCCCACTTGCTTGCTTACGTGCGCGGCGGGGGGCATCTCCTGTTGGGAGCTCGCACCGGGGTGAAAAACCGTGATGGTGCCTTGCTCCCTGAGTCGCAACCTGGGAGTGGGTTCCGGCAGGCTCTGGGAGCCGTGGTCCGCGAGTTTTATGCGGTACGCGAGCCCCTCGCGCTCGAAGGGCTTGATGGGCTGGGCACGGCTCAAGTCTGGGGCGAGTGGCTGGAAACCGAGGCGCTCGACACCGAAGTCCTGCTCAAGTTTGGCCACGGTCACAGCTGGCTCGAGAGTCAGGCCGCCATGGTCAGCCGACGCGAAGGAGAGGGGCGAATCACCTACCTTGGCACGTGGCCGGATGCCTCATTGATGGACGCGGTGATTCGCTGGTGCCATCTGCAGAGTCCGTTCAAACACGCCCCGCTGAGTTTGCCCTCGACGCTGGAGTTCAACCGGCTCGGCAGTGCCACCCACGAAACCGTGGTTGCCATCAACCATGGAAGTTCGGCCTACCGACTTCCGCTCGATCAGGGGTGGTCTATCCAAATGGGCAGCTTGGAATTGCCAGCCAACGAAGTCGGAGTCTTCTCGCGTGCACGCTAGTTATGCCGCTTGGTCAATGCAACTATTCCGCGACACGGGGATCCGTGGCCGAGGCTCGCTCGGGGTAAGAAAAGTGTTCACCCTCTGCAGGCAGGGGGGCCCAACGCAATTGCGCACTGGGGGTGGAATCGATCACCCATTCTCGTCGCTGGCGCATCAGGTCCAGGACTTCCTGATAGTCGCCGCCGGGAAGAGTCAACAGATTCTTTTTTTCCTGAGAATCAGTTTCGGGATGATAGAGCTCTTCCCGTACCGCCCCGGGCCGATCATAGCGTAGCCATCGCACGTATTTGAAGTCCTTGTCCTGCAGGGCTTGCCAATCCCCACTGCATTCCGAAAAACTGAAGTCACGGATTGTGTCGGCCTCTCCCCGGACAATCGGTAAAAGGGAACGGCAAGGGATTCGATCGTGAAAAGCGGGCCAGCCCTTGGACAAGGCCTGCTGGGGATCAAGGCCGGCGAGATCCAGAATTGTGGCTGTGAGGTCCGTCAGTTCGACGGGAGCGTTGCAGACTCGAGCGCCTAGGTACTCAGGATGCCGAATCACCGTCGGCACGGTGATCGACTGCTTGTACCAGATCGACTTTTCCAAACGTCCATGGTCGCCCATCATTTCCCCGTGGTCCGAAGTGAAAAGAATGACGGTGTCGTCCAGGATGCCTTCGCGCTCCAAGCACGCAAGAATCCGACCGATTTGATCATCCACCAAACGAACCAGAGCCTTGTAAGAACGGCGAACTTTTCTCAAGCGCTTGAGGTTTGCAGCAGAAAGAGGGGTTGCCTCGACGCAAACCGCCTGGGCTCCGGCAATCAGATCCTCATCTGTTTCCTCGGGAAACAAATCGAGATAGCGTTGCGGAGGGTCGAAAGGTTTATGGGGCGAGCAAAAGGAACCAAAGAGAAACAGCGGCTGATCTTGCGGCCGGTCGCGAATCGCCTGAAGGATTTTGTCGCAGGTAACGATATCGACATGATCGTCTTCTGGAAGCGGGCTGACATCGCCATTGGGGGTATCATCGACAAGAGGTTCGATGAAGTTGGTGTTTGGTCCTGCTGAATCAACGAAGTCCCGATACTGTTCCAGCAACCTACGATCGGCGAGGTGCTGTCCATAGGCGCAAAAGTTCTGTCTTGAAAGCTGTTTACCTGCGGTTTCCCAGACCTCATCAAAACCATAACCGGCGATCACTTTCTCCAGATTCACCAAATCAACCCCCTGTCGCCGTGGGGTACCCCATTTCCAAGTTTGAAGAAAGTGGAACTTTCCGATTCCGACAGTTCGATACCCAGCGGCTTGCAGGGCCCTCGGATAGGTGGGGTGCTGTTGACTCAAATACACCTCGCCGGACTACAAATCGGATTCACCGTCTGGCAGGCCGAAAAACCAACGCTTCCGGCTAAACGGTCGATATTCGGCGTTGGCATTCGCCCCTGTCCATGGTACGAAACATGATCCAGACGCAACTGGTCGGCCATCAGAAACAGAATGTTGGGTTGTTTTTTCATGCAAACTCCGATGTCATTTAATGAGTTCGGCCCGTCGCGAGCCCACGAGTGGTCGCTGGTTCCGTTTCCGCGTAGTCGAAAAACTCAAAATCCGCAGGGAGACCTCTTCCCGTCAGATCCTGACAGGCGAGGCCTACGAAGGCCCCCGTGAAGGCCCAACCGGCGATGTGTTCATCGGACAAAAGGGAAGCATCGAGGATAGGTCCGATCATTGTCCAGTCGCCGTCGGTCTTCCTGTAGAAGAACTGTAATTGATCATAGTTCACCTCGGCCCTGAGGTAAATCCGACTCCAGCCCTCCACGTTCACCCGTTCTTTGAGGTGCCATTGGAACTGATCGTTGTCCCGGGTCAGAATTTCGAGGGATTTACCGACCCGGTCGTCGTGACTGACCTTGAGGTAGTGAAAGCCAAGCGTGCTGTAATAGCACACCAAACCGGCCATTTGCTTGAAAGACACCGGCTCAAACTCCACTACCGTCGAGGCCGCGAAGCAAAAGGATTGCTGGCGCCGTGCTACAAGACTTTGGTAAAACTGGGAATCAAGAGATTCCTGACCTTTGAGACGCAAAAAACCCGGCCGTTCTGTGAGCGACAGGGCCCGTTCATCGAGCGGCACCCGAAGACTCTGGAAGTGCACGTTGAGTTTGTCGGTGGCGAACGTGACCCGGCTTGGTTCAGGAACGTCGTGTTGCTCCGGCAAATCTGGTGCGGGAACCAGCACCAAGGGTTTGTTCCCGCCTGTGGCCAAACGGGGCCAGCCGTCACTGTCCCAGATCATTTTCTGAAGGGCGGTTTCCCGGCCAAGAGGACACACCCCACGGGTTGGCAATGGTCTTGCGCACAGATGGGCCATGTACCATTCCCCCTTTTGCGTTTCCACAAGGGAACCATGCCCCGCCTTCTGCAGCTCTAGCATCATGTCACCCCGGGAAGTGAGGGTCGGGAACTCGGGGTCGAGTTCGTAAGGTCCCAACACAGCAGGAGCCCGTGACACAACAACGGCATGCCCTAAACCCGTTCCCCCCTCGGCGACCACCAGAAAGTAAAGTCCGTTGCGCTTGTAAAGGTGAGGGCCTTCCGGATCCCCAAATTGGGATTTTTGATAGATGGTCACCGGCTTGTCGAGCAGACGTCCTTCGAGTAGGGAATATTCCTGTACGGCGATAGATCCGCCATGCCCGCGGAAGTCGCCGACATTCTGGACCAGCCACTTTCTGCCGTCATCATCATGAAATAACGAGGGATCAAAGCCTTCGCTATTCAGGAAAACCGGTTCCGACCACGGTCCAAGAATCGAACGCGCAGTGACCAGAAAGTTCTTGACGTTCCAGAAGATTCCATCGTGATTGAAGACAATCGTATAGGCCAGAAAAAAGGTGCCGTTGTCGTAAGTTAGGCACGGTGCCCACACGCCACCGGAAGAAGGAACGCCCCGCAGGTCGAGTTGACTGACCCGGTTAAGGGCTCTCCCGATGAGTTTCCAATGGATGAGATCTCGCGAGTGATGAATTTGCACCCCCGGGAACCACTCGAAGGTCGAGGTTGCGATGTAGTAGTCGTCTTCCACCCGGAGGATTGAGGGGTCAGGGTTGAAGCCGCGCAAAATCGGGTTGACGATCGGGTTCACGATCTTTCCTGCTGGAGAAGCCTCAACGTTAGGCGTCCGACGGTTCCATAGCCGGTGGGGATACCGGTCGAGGCATCCTCAGCCAAAACTTCTCGGGCGTAGGCTGTAAAGTACACCGTGAAGAGGTTGTTTCCTTCGGGAAGCAAGCAAAGGGGTGTCCGCATCGCCGCCAGCCATGGAAAGTCGTCCGGCGGAAGTGAGATTTTCTGGCCTTGGTTCCAGTTCAGTCCATCGGAAGAACTGGCAATCCCGAAGCTGTTGGGCGAGCCCGTGTCGTACACCGCGACAAACCACCCGTCGTCGAGTTTCGTGACGATGGGGTTCTCCGAAAATCTTTGGTCCAGGAACACGGGATTCCGATCACTCAGACGTTTCCATGGTCCTTTCATCGTCGGTGAGGAGGCTAGTCCAACACCCCACCAGTTGCATGGCCAGTTTTGCGTGTGGCAACTTCCGTAGAACGCATGGAACCCATTGTCGGTCGGGAAAAGAAAAAAAGAATCCACACCCTGCAAGCCTTCCCATTCGTCGGAGTCGTCTCCGGGTTGCAGCACGGTGTCCACATCCAGATAGGGACCACCCATGCCGCGGATTCCTTTGGCAAGCGACCGGGCCCGTACGACTCGCCCAGCATGGTTGGTATAGAAACTATTGTCTCGGTTGGGCGCGGCCCGATAGGTAACGTAGAAGAGATACCATCGGAGCTCCGATTCATCAAAGAACGGCATGGGGCTCCAAAGGGCTGCCCGCGAGTCGTTTCCCGTGTAGTCCCCCGACGAAGTGAACAAGGTTGTTTTCCGGGTAAAACTTAGACCATCCAAACTCGTCCAATACGCCAGCTTCGTCTTGACCCACTTCGGGTTGTCGGCCATTTCCGTTGTGAACAAATGATAAGCGCCATCAATCTTCTTGACCGTACCACCCTCAAAACCAAACCGGTTGCCTTCTGTTCCCGGGCTTCCACTCGCCAGGACTGGCTGACTTTGCCCGTTTTGGTAAACAAAGTGGGGGATACTTTTCACAGGTTTGCCTGCAATACGGCAACACCAAAGCCTTCGAGCCGACAGTCGCCTGAAACCACTTTGCCAGTGAGCCGGTCGACAAGCCCTTCGCCTAAGGGAACAGAAATCGAATCGCGTCCATGATTCATCAGGATCCAGTGGGAACGTCCCTGCTTTTTGCGGTGGAGAATCTCCAGGTTGGGGGGACTGTCGGGAAGCATGGGCATCACTCCTGCCTGCTGCGTGATGGACTGGAGCAGAATCCCCAGTGCCACGCTGTCCAGGTCGCAGCCGACGTAGAAGACCAGCCCTTTGCCAATACGGTTCACTGTGATCGCTGGCGATCCGGAGTAGTAATGGCTACGGTAAAAGGCGAGCGGCTGTGCCGTGATAGGTCGGATGACGTCACACCACATCGAAGCCAGGCCTCGTCCCCAGTCGCCTTCGACCTCCACGGTTCGCCCGAAGTTGATCGAGTCGTACTCCTCAAGTTCGATGCCCGCCAATTCACCAAAAAACCCCGGGAGGGTTCTGGTTGTCATCTGGCTATCCCAGGTGCGGGTTCCGGACCGGAAAGTGATCAGCAAATTCCCCCCGTCCTGCACGTAGTGAGCGCACTTTTCGAGGATGCCATCGGTCATGAGATTGAAGGCGGGCATCAGAACCAGCTTGAACGGCGAGAATTCAGCCTCGACACTGACAACGGCGGTGCTGATGGCAAGGTTGGTGAGAGCCGTGTGGTAACCGACCAGCAATTCGCCGTAGCTGAAGCGGGCATTGTGGGGTTGTTGCTGATGGCTCCACCAGTTGTCGAAAGACTTCACAAGCGCCACGTCCTGAACCATCTCGGCGTCCACAATCAAATCGGCCACCTTCTGAAGCTCGCTTCCCAGAGCGGCGATTTCCCGGTAGCGTCGCCTGCCGATGCCATCGTGGTCGAGGATGCCATGCCAGTATTGCTCGATGCCGACAGTGCAGGCACGCCAGCGGAAGTAGAGCATCGCCTCAGCGCCATGGGCGAGGGCCTGCCAGGTCCAGAGTCTGACTTGCCCTGGCTCGGGCGTATCGCCCATCGCTTGCCAGCCGCAGGGACCACTTTGCTGCTCCATCATCCAGAAGTTCTTGCCCTTGAGACCCCGCATCAGATCGTGGGCCATGGCAAGCGACTGGTAGGTGCTCTTGCCCCACATGTTGTTGGGGTAGTTGTCCCAAGAAACAACATCAAGATCTTTGGCAAGATCGAAGTAGTCCAAGTCACTGTAGTGACCCATAAAATTGTGCGTGATCGGAAGCGTCGTCTCCCTCAGTTCCTCGACCTGGAGACCCTGATAAGCGACCACAGAGTCAGAAAAAAACCTCGCCCAGTCCAGAAGCAAGCCCGGGTTGTGATTGAGAGGAGCACCGCGCATGGCCCAGGAAGCAGGCTGCGAAAACGAATCCGTATTGGCGTATCGCGGTGCGGGCACCTGGCTGAAACTCTGATAGGTCTGGCTCCAAAACACTGTACCCCACGTTGTGTTGAGGTCATCGATTGTCTTGTACTTTTTCGCCAGCCACCGATGAAAAGCGGCTTGGCAGCGATCGCAATAGCAGGGGGTACCAAACTCATTGTCGATTTGCCAGGCAACGACGTTGGCGTTCCCCCGATAATGCGACGCCATCGCGCGAACGATTTTCCGGGATTTCTGCCGATAGCCCTCGTGGTTAACGCAGTAGTGACGTCGTGTTCCAAAGCCCTTGATCAACCCGTGAACGTCTACCGGGTAGAGGTCAGGCAGTTGTTCCATCAACCACATGGGAGGGGCCGCTGTCGGCGTGCCCAGGATGACCCGTATGCCTTCAGCCGCCAGAACATTGATCGCGCGGTCAAGCCACGAAAAATCCAGAACGCCAGCCATAGGTTCAATTTTTGCCCAAGCGAATTCTGCCAGTCGCACAACGTTGATGGAAGCCGCACGCATCATTTTCGCATCGGTAGCCCACCGTTCTTCGGGCCAGTGTTCCGGGTAGTAGTCGACACCAAATAGCATTCGTTATCCTTTCACGGCTCCTGCCATAATTCCCTGGATGAAGTACTTCTGACCGAACATATAGGCCACCAGAATAGGGATGAGTGATAAAAAGGCACCGACCATCAACAAATTCGTCTCTTGGCCATACAGGCCGTTGACCCTCAGGATTCCCAAAGGAAGAGTGAGCAGTTCGTCGCGGTGCAGGTAGATCATGGGCGTCAACATATCGTTCCAGTGAC
>JAIFLN010000034.1 GCA_020049045.1 Spirochaetota bacterium
CTAGCCCAGGTTTTGAACGAAGTCTATGGGAAGACTGTTCTTCCGCTGGGTCCTGTCAAGAAGTAACTCCAACGAGGTGCTCCTCAAGATTTTCCTTGAGGACCACATCGAGGGGGATTCGAGTGCGATCAGGCAAGGACTCGCGAAACAGAAGAAAGCGGCTTAACAGACGTACCGATTCGTAGCCCATGGTTTCAGGGCGCTGAGAAAGTAAAAAGTCAAGACGGCCCTCCCGTAAGGCGGCCACGTTCCCTGGAATCAGATCGTACCCGACAACTCTTCTTCCCAAGCCAGCCTGAGCATATTCACCGACGGAAGAATTGGGTACAAACATGCCCCCGATGGAAGGGTTGCGGGCCAGGAACAGCGACATGTCAGAGCGGCGGCGTTCTGGGGGATCAGAAAGGGACTGCTCAAGGATCAAGACAGCTCTCCCTGATGCCTTGGCGAAAACCTCAAAACCTTCCGATCGCTTCTGCAGATGCTCGTCATCGTCTTTGAACCTGACTAACACCACGGGTCGACCCGGTTCGAGTGTCAGTCCCAGAAGCTTTGCTGCCAGCACGCCACCCTGCCAAGGATCTTGGCCCACAAAGCACCTGTGACGGTTACATTGCATATCAGCATCAAAAAACACGAGCGGAATGAGCGGATCGAGGGTCTCTGCCAAGGGCCGCATGATCTGGCTGTGGATGGGGGGTATGGCAAGAGCTTGCATACCATTAGTCTCAAGCAACCGGAAAGCACGAACACAATCTGAGGGATTATTCCGGTCAAATTGCTCACAAAGCACAGAAATCTGAAACGGCTCCAACTCCCGGGCGGCTTTCGCCATTCCGCTCCAAACTTGATTCCAGTAGTTGAAATCCTGGTCCAAACGGGGCATAAGCACACCAATGGTCCTTACCCCGACTCCACCCGAAAGACGACTCGCAAACACGTTGGGCCGGTAACCCCTTTCGGCAACAATGGCTTCAATTTTGGCAATGTTTTCAGCCGAGACACGCCCGCGATGATGGAGAACCCGGTCAACGGTACCCATCGAGACCCCGGCCAACCGGGCGATTTCCTTCATCGTAGGAGGATCATTTTTGTCCGTAGTACGCTCCAGGTCCATGTTTTCGTTCATAGTGTTTGGCAATCACGTGATCCGGTAACCCTGGAACAGGAAAGCTGCCGGAGGCGATCCTTGTCATGATAGCCATTTTTGCGATTTCTTCCAACACAACGGCATGATAAAATGCTTTTGATGCGTCTTTTCCCCAGGCAAACGGACCATGCCCGCCAACCAAAACCATTGGAGTCACTTCGGGGTCCCGGGCTGGCTTGGCCTGCAAGAAGGTGTCGACGATCAAGTTCCCTGTCTCCAGTTCATAATCCCGCTCGACCTGAGCCTTGGACAAAACAGGAGTACAGGGGATTTCAGCCGGACTATGGTCGGCGTGAGTCGTGCCCCAAACAGGGAGAGGTTGCTGAGCTTGACTCCAGGCGGTTGCGTAGGTGGAATGAGTATGGACGACTCCGCCAATGTTGAGAAAAGCCCGGTAAAGAATGCGGTGGGTCGGTGTATCCGAGGAAGGCCGAAGACGACCCTCAACCACTTTCCCATCAAGATCAACCACGACGATGTCCTCCACTTTGAGTTCGTCATAAGGAACTCCACTGGGCTTGATAGCTAGGACACCCTTGGCACGGTCGATTGCCGAAACATTCCCCCATGTAAACAACGCCAATCCATATTTCGGAATTTGGAGGTTCGCTTCCCAAACTTCCTCCTTCAAAGTCTGGTAGGGCGAAACCATTAAAGCCGCCCTTTGGCCAGCAATTCTTGGACTGCCAAGGTCTGCCGGATTGACTCTACTGTGGTACCCTTGCCGATTTTCACATATTCGAGACCGATCAGGTCGGCGAACATCTGGAGGTGCTCGGCCCCGACTTGGGTCGAATAGCTTGAATGGTGGGCACCGCCCGCCCAGATCCAACCTTCCAGTCCGGTGGTGAAGTCAGGGTAGGGAATCCAGGTAGCCTGAGCCACGGGGAGCTTGGGCATAGGTTGGGGAGTTTTGACGGTCTTAACTTCGTTGACGATGAGCCGGAACCGGTCGCCAAACTCAATGAGCGAGGCGTTGATGGCTTCGCCAGGGGCGGCGTTGAACACCAGCCGTGCCGGGTCGTCCTTGTCACCAATGCCCAGGGCGTGGACCTCAATCTTGACCGGGCCGTCGGCAATGGTGGGACAAACCTCGAGCATATGGGCCCCGAGGACCACTTCCTTTCCTGGTTCCATATGGTAGGTGTAGTCTTCCATAAAGGAAGTGCCGCCGGGGAGGCCATCACCCATAAGCTTCATGGCGCGGACCATGGCTGCGGTCTTCCAATCGCCTTCCCCGCCGAATCCATAGCCTTCTGCCATCAGGCGCTGCATGGCCAAACCGGGAAGCTGGTCCAGACCGTAGAGATCCTGAAAGTTGCTGGTGAGGCCCAGGAACTTGCCTTCTTCGAGGAACTTCCGGAGGGCAATTTCCACCCTGGCCTGGTACTTGATCCGGTCGACAGCTTTGGTATCAGCCAGAACGGCTTTGTCGATGAGGTAGGTCTTCTTGTATACCTCGAACAGGGCGTCGACGTCCTTGGCGGCCACGGCCTCAACCATCTGAACAAGCTTGCCTACACCGTAACCGTTGATGCTCCAACCGAAGGTAATCTGGGCAGCGACCTTGTCACCGTCGGTGACGGCCACTTCACGCATGTTGTCCCCGAACCGGGCAAATTTCGCTGTCTTGCCTTCGGTAACAGCAGCGGCAACCCGAATCCAGGCACCAAGGCGGCGCTGAGTTTCCTTGTTCTCCCAGTGACCGGCAATGATGGTCCTCTTCAGGTTCATCCGGGCGGTGATGTGGCCGTATTCCCGGTCACCATGAGCCGACTGGTTCAGGTTCATGAAGTCCATGTCGATCGAGGACCAAGGGATGTCCCGGTTGTACTGGGTGTGGAGTTGCAGCAGGGGTTTGCGGAGAACCGTGAGACCACGGACCCACATCTTGGCGGGACTGAAGGTGTGCATCCAGGTGATGACGCCCCCACATTTGGGGTCGGAGGTGGCCGCTTCGCAGACGGCCGAGATCTCTTCGGCCGATCGGACGGTAGGTTTCCAGACAATGGGGTACGCCAAGCCGGCACCGGCGTTGAGCCCCTTGACCATGGCCTGGCTGTCCTTGGCGACTTGAGCGAGGGTTTCTTCGCCATAGAGGTCCTGGCTGCCGGTGACGAACCAGAACTCAAAATTGGGTTTCTGAGCAATCATAACTGTCTCCTTACTTGTTCTTCTCGAGGTAAGCCCCGAGGGATTGGTATTTTTTGTAGAGCTCGTCGTAGACCTTGGCAGTCTCGGCGTTGGGGGTGAAGGTCAGGTCGAAACCGGGGAACATCTTCTTCTGGGCTTCTTCTACGGTTGGATAGAGGCCGGCTACGGTGGCGGCGAACATACCGGCACCGAGGGCGCAGGCCTGATCACTGGCCCCGACGCGGATGGTACGGTTCATGACATCGGCCAAGATCTGCATCACCAGCTTGGACTTGCGGGTGATTCCGCCAATGGCGATGATGCCCTCGACTTTGACCCCCTGCTGCTCGAAGCGCTCATTGATCGCGCGGCTTCCGTAGGCCGTTGCCTCAATGAGGGCGCGGTAGATCCGCGGAGCATCAGTACCCAGTTTCAGGTTCATCAGGGCACCCGACAGCCCCTGGTCGGCATCAGGGGTCCGGCGGCCATTGAGCCAATCAACAGCCAGTGCATTATCGGCCGAAGGTGCCACTTTCAGGGCTTCGGCTTCGAGCGCAGGAATGATCTGATCGGCAAGCTTCTCGGCTTGATCGGCGGGCAAAAATTTCATCAAGGGCCAGGCCAGCAGGTTCTTAAACCAGGCGTACACATCACCGTAGGCAGACTGCCCAGCCTCATAACCGAGCATGCCGGGGACGATGGAGCCATCGACCTGACCGCAGATCCCCGCCACAACAGTTTCAGTCTGACCTTTTTTCGGTAACGATGAGGTGACCACATCGCAACTGCTGGTTCCCATGACCTTAACCAGATGGTTCTCAAGAATTCCACCCCCCAAGGCTCCCATGTGAACGTCAAAAGCACCGGTACCGATGATCGTTGACGCTGGAAGACCAAGTTTGGCAGCCCATTCAGAAGTAATGTTGCCAGCCGGTACATCCGCAGTAAAAGTTGCTGTTCCAAGACTTTCGGCCAAAGGAACCAACCGCGGATCGAGGGCCTTCAAAAAATCCTTCGGGTAACCACCAAAACTGGCATGCCACAGGCCTTTATGGCCGGCCGAACAGCGGCCCCGCTTAACCTTTGACGGAGCTTCATTGCCTGTGAGCCGTGCGCCGATCCAGTCGCAGTGTTCCACCAGCGCTTTGCCCGCGGCAGCGACTTTCGGGTTTGTCTTGATCACATGTAAAGCCTTAGCCCATAGCCATTCAGAGGAATAGATGCCTCCAACAAAACGGAGCACCTTTGGCCCCTTGGTTTGGGCATCGAGAGCATTAATGGTCTCGGCTTCAGCAATAGAAGTATGGTCCTTCCAGAGCAGAAACATGGCGTCGGGGTCCTCGGCGAACTCAGGCTTAAGAGAAAGAGGAACACCGTCAACACCTGTAAAAACGGGAGTCGACCCTGTGGTATCCAAAGACAAGGACCGTACTTTGGCAGCGGCTCCGGCTCCAGCCAGAGAAAGCGCCTCTTTTACAGCTCCCTCGAGCGATTCCAGGTAGTCCAAGGGATGCTGGCGGAACTGCTGTTTGACGGGATCGCAATATTGTCCTTTCTTCCAACGGGGATAGGCACGGACGCCTTGTCCAAGGGTCTTACCATTGGCAGGGTCGAGGGCCAGAACCCGTACCGAATCGGTTCCGAAATCGGCGCCGAGTACAACATGCTCTCCGGGTTTCATTGTCTGATTCTGGGCCATGTAAAGCCTCCTGTGTCGAATCGAATGATGCGTTAACGCACACACTTTACGCCCAGGAAAGATTGCTGTCAAGGGAAGAAAAAAGAAACGCCCCATCGGGAAGATGGGGCGTAATGGAATAAAAAAGAAGCCTGGCGACGACCTACTCTCCCGCGATAGCAGTACCATTGGCGCTGAAGAGCTTAACTTCCGTGTTCGGGATGGGAACGGGTAGATCAGAAAATTAATAATATGGTCAAGCCGCACGGCGGATTAGTACTGCTCAGCTGAACCCCTTGCAGGGCTTACACTTACAGCCTATCAACCAGGTAGTCTTCCTGGTGCCTTCAGGGGGTTTAAAACCCCAGGGATGTCTCATCTTGAGGTGGGCTTCCCACTTAGATGCTTTCAGCGGTTATCCCGTCCACACGTAGCTACCCAGCACTTACCCTTGGCAGGATAACTGGTACACTAGAGGTGTGTTCGCCCCGGTCCTCTCGTACTAAGGGCAAGTCCTCTCAAACATCCAACGCCTGTGGCAGATAGGGACCGAACTGTCTCGCGACGTTCTGAACCCAGCTCACGTACCGCTTTAATTGGCGA
>JAIFLN010000044.1 GCA_020049045.1 Spirochaetota bacterium
CAGCTGCGCTCGCTGTCACGCATGAGCGGCCATTTTCTGGATGTGCTGCGCGGTCTGACAACTCTGAAACTTCTGGGGGCACAGAACCGCCAGACCGAGAAAATCGCGACGGTGTCCGACGAGTTCCGGCTGAAAACCATGCAAGTACTGCGCCTGGCGTTCTTGTCGAGCACCATGCTGGAATTCTTCTCGGTGCTGTCTATCGCCCTCACCGCCCTATACCTGGGGTTTACCCTGCTGGGCCATATCGATTTTGGGGTGGCCCTCACCTTTCAGACCGCCCTTTTTGTCCTGTTGCTGGCCCCGGATTTCTATCAGCCTCTGCGCGATCTGGGCACTCTGTACCACGCCAAGGCCGAGGCTCTGGCCTGTGCCGGGCAGCTCAAACCTATTCTCGATGCGGTCAGTCCCTCACCCAGGGGCGGCACGGTTCAAGCAGTCCCGGGAGCCCCCTCGCTGTCGGTGACCAACCTGGAATTTGCCCATGTTGCGGGGGTTCCGGTGCTTTCGGGGCTGTCGCTTGAGGTGGCCCCGGGCGAAGCGGTGGCCATCACCGGTCCCAGCGGTGTGGGCAAGACGACGCTGCTGCGCCTGCTTTTGGGCGAGCTGGCACCACAGCAGGGAAGTGTGGCGGTTAACAGTGTTGCCCTGGAAGTCCACGATTTGGAGCGGTGGCGGGCGAGAGTCGGATGGATGGGCCAGCATCCGCGTCTGATGGCGGCCTCGCTGAGGGAAAATTTGCGCGTGGCCAACCACGGGGCCGATGATGCGGCGCTGCTGCAGGCCCTGGATTTTGGAGGGTTGACGCCGTGGTTTTTGTCGTTGGAAAAGGGACTGGGGACTCTGTTGGGAGAAGGCGGCAGAACGGTTTCGGGAGGGCAGCTGAGGCGGCTTGCTCTGGCGCGTCTGTTTCTGCGCAACGCCGATGTGCTGCTGCTCGATGAGCCGACGGCCAGCCTCGACGAGGTCACCCAGGAGGCGGTTTTGAACGCCCTGGCCGAGCTGAAAAAAGGCAAAACGCTGGTGTTGCTGACCCACCACACCAAGCCGCTCAGGCTGGCCGACAGGGTGCTTGCCCTGGGGAGTCCGAGCGCATGACAAAGCCCCGCCTGACCGATCTGGTGCCCTACCTGGAGCTGTTCCGTCCCTATTTCTGGTGGCTTGTGTCCGGTATCGGACTGTCGGTGCTCACCCTTTCCGGGTCACTGGGCTTGCTGGGGCTCTCGGGCGGATTTTTGACCGCGACGGGGCTTGCCGGACTGGTTCCCGAGACAGCCACCCTGTTCAACGTCGTCAATCCCGCCGGGGGAATCCGCCTGTTTGCGCTGATGCGCACGGCCAGCCGCTGGTCCGAGCGGGTGATCAATCACGAGGCCACGTTCCGCCTGCTGGGCCAGCTGCGGGTGGGGCTGTACCAACGGTTTTCGCGGCTTTCCCCCCGGCAGCTGGGGTTGTGGCACGGGGCCGAGGTGCTCAACCGACTGACCCGCGATGTCGATCAGCTGGACAACCTGTTTATCCGCCTGCTGGCCCCCATCGGTGCCGCCAGCGTGGTCATGGGGGCCATTATCACCCTGGCGTGGAGTTTTGCCCCGGTGCTGGCGCTGCCCGTGGCGGTTTTGGCCCTGCTGGGTCTGGTGGTGGTACCCGGGCTTCTCTACCTTTCGGGACGGGTGCTTTCCCCGCGGCTGGTGGAACACCACGAAGCGCTGCGACGGGGGCTGCTCGATCTGGTGGAAGGTTTGGAAGAGTGGGCCCTGCACCGGCCTGCCTGGGAGGCCCAAAGGGCCCGCGTTCTGGAAGAGGACGCCCGGCGGTTGGACGACCAGATGCGCTTTCAACGGCGGGGTTCGGCGGCCAGGGCCTTGCTGACCCTGCTGATCGGGCTGGCCGTGTGGTCAATGGTGGGCTTGGTGGCCGGCCTGGGTTCCACCCTGGTTCCCGATGGTCCCTGGTTTGTGGCGCTGACCCTCATTGTTCTAGGAACCGGTGAGGCACTGCTGAGCCTGCCGGCCGCCTGGTTGGAACTGCCGGGAACCGCCAGCGCCGCACGCCGCTTGACCGATCTGGCCGAGCAGATACCCGACCCGGCGTTCCCTGCTGTCGCTGTTTCAACACCCTTGGGCACTGATATTGTTCTCGAGGCGGTGAGCTTTGCCTACGATGCCGACGAATGGGTGCTCCGCAAGGTCAGTTTTGCCTGGCCCGCCGGCACCCATGTGGCCCTGCAAGGCCCCAGCGGCGGCGGCAAGACCACGCTGGTCCGCTTGCTGACCCGCCTGGAGGACCCCACCGAGGGCGTGGTGCGCCTGGGCGGGGTTCCCTTAACCGAGTGGACCGAAGAGGCGCTGCGGGCCACGGTCAGCTGCGCCATGCAGGACCCGTGGACCTTCACCGCCACGATTGCCGAGAATCTGCGGCTGGCCGACCCCGAATCGTCAGACGAGGAGCTTTGGAGGATACTGGCGCTGGTGGGACTGGAAAACCAGATTCGGGCATGGCCGGAGGGTCTGGGCACCTGGATTGAAGAAGGCGGACAGAGCTTGTCGGGAGGGCAGCGCCGCCGTCTGGCGCTGGCCAGAGCCCTGTTGCGCCGGGCTCCCATCACCATTTTGGACGAACCCACCGAGGGTCTCGAGTCCGAGGCGGCGCTGGCACTGGTGAGCGCGGTAAGGACCGAGCTGGCGGGCCGGACCCTGCTTTGGGTGACCCACCGGCCCGAAGGACTGGAGGGGTTTCCAGTTATACGGAGAGAACCAAACCCGGGAATAAACCCACAGGAACGGGCTCTTTGAGGCTCGCCCCTTCGGGTTTGGCAAACCGGCCATCCTCCAGCCGGAAGATCGTGATATCTAAAGTATCCGGGTTGACGATCCAGTACTCTTTCACACCGTGTTGCTCGTAAAGCGCCCGCTTCTCAGTCTGGTCCCGCCAACTGGTGCTGGGAGACAGGACCTCAAGGACCCAGTCCGGCGCCCCGTGGATGCCGCTGTGCTTCACCTTTTCCGGATCACAGACCACCAGCAAATCGGGCTCCACGATGGTGTCAACCTCGTCCTCTGCTTGATCGGCCTGGTCTTGCAACAACACAGCGACCGGCGCGATAAACGGTCGGCAGGGTTTTCCCTTGAACCAAACATTCAACACGGTTGCCAAATCTAGAAGAAGCTTCTGGTAAGCCGTTGAGGGTGCCTGCATTCGAAACGGCTCCCCACGGATCAACTCCCAGCGTTCATCCTCGGGCCAGGTTTTGTACTCCTTGTACCTAAAATGGTCATCCATTTTCAAAACGGGTTCTCCCATATGTCACTCCTTGCTACCCCTGACGGGGCTGGAGTGCTTTCTGCTTCCATTCTCAGGCCGGTTTTCCCTCTGGCAAAGGCCCCAGATACTGCTGAATATCCACCGCGTCGATCTGGTCGGGCCGCAGGTACTGCTGGGCGTACTTAAGGTAGACTCCCGAAGTCAAAAACAGGTCGAACAGGTCGGCGTCGATGTGTCTGTCCTTTTTGAAGAAGTACAGCACCTTGATCGACTCCGACAGCGTCTTGGGCTTCTTGTAGGGGCGGTCAGAAGCGGTCAGAGCCTCGAAAATATCGGCAATGGTCAGAATACGGCTTTCCATCGACAGGTCCTCGGCCTTCTTCTGGTAGGGGTAACCCGTGCCGATCAGAGTCTCATGGTGGTCGCCTGCAATTTCGGGAACCCGTTTGAGGCCGTCGGGCAGGGGCAGCTGTTGCAGCATGAAGATGGACTGCATCACGTGTTCCTTGATCTTGAAGTGCTCCTCAACGGTCAGGGTGCCGCGGCTGATCGACAGATTGTAGATCTCGCCCTGGTTGTAGAGCATTTCGGGAACGGGGGTCTTGAAGTCGTAGCCCTTGTACGCCTCCGAGAACGGAATTTGGCGCGGGAAGACATGCAGGGGCTTGTCGGCCAACAGCGTTTCAAGAGCAGGGAGAACCGTCGGAGTCAGTCCGGCCACCCGCTGCTCTTCTTCCCAGCTCAGTCCCTGGCGGTCGTCAAAGTACCGCAGCCAGGTCCGCGTGCCGATGGCCTTGATGCGTTCCACCTTGTCGGGTGAGAGGAATTCTCCTCCCAGGTTGGTCTTGGCGAGGAAGGAGAACTCCTCCCGGAGGGCTTCCAGAGAAGCGATCAGTGCCTTGTCGGCTTCGGCAGCCTGCGAAGGATCGGCGAGAACCGCCTCGTGGCGGGCAATGACGGCGTCGCGGTAGAGCACCTCGAAGCGCGTGCGGATTTCGTGGATGCGGTTGTAGATGGTCTCGAGCTTGGTCGATTTGTCGACCACGTATTCGGGAGTGGTGACCTTGCCCACGTCGTGGAGCTTGGCCCCGAGGATAAACTGCCGCCGGGCATCGTTGGTCTCGAACTGAAAACCGGCCAAGGGACCGTCTTGAACCGACGCGGTGATGTCGGCCAGCCATTCGGCAATCACAGGAACCCGCTGGCAGTGGCCACCGGTGTAGGGGCTCTTTCGGCCGATGGCGCCGTTGATGATGTCGATGATGGAGTCGAACAGCTCTTCCAGGTTTTTCAGAAGCTGGTTGTTGTAGATGGCGGTGGCGGCGCTGGCCGACAGCGCTTCGACAAAGCTCTGCATTTCCAAGGTGAAATGACCGGTGGTTCGGGCATTGATCAGCTGCAGAGCACCGAGAACCTCGCCGCCCATGGGTTTCAGGGGAACAGTCAAGAAGGATTTGGAGCGGTATTTGTTGGCCTCATCGAACTTTTTGGTGCCGCTGAAGTCGAACCGGTCGTCGTTGTAGGCGTCGTCGATGTTGATGGTTTCACCGGTCAAAAAGGCGTGGGTGGCGACATTGTTGTGATTCTCGTCCCCATTGTCCTTGTATAGCTTGACCGTATAGCGGGGTGAAGGCCCGCTGGTCCCCCCGAGGCGGGTGCCCAGGGTGTCGTTGAGCATAATGGCGAACTTGAGTTCGCTCTTGTCCTCACTGAGCAGATACAGCGTGCCGCCGTCAGCGTCAGACAGGTCTTTGGCGGTGTCGAGGATCTTCTGACACAGCGCATTCGAATCCTTTTCTGTCGACATGGCAATGCCGGTTTCGACGATCTTTTTGAGCTTGAGCTGCGCCTCGGCCAGAACCTTGGTTTCGGTGGTCAGGGTTTGCTTCATAGAGGCAAAACCGCGTGCCAACCGTTCGAATTCCCGTATCCTCGAACCTTTGGGGCTTTCACCGCTGAAATCCATGCGGCAGACCCGGTCGACGTCTTCGCTGAGAAGAGTCATGATTTTGCTCAGACGCTTGGTGAAGAGCAGGGTGAACGGAACCAGCAGAAAAAGCAGGAGCAGGGTAGCCCCGACAACGGCAAGTTCCATGGTACGGAAAACTTCGTCGAAATCCTCTGCAGGAGCGGTGAGAACAATTTGGAACACCTGCCCTCCCAGGGCGTGGCCGACCCGTTTCTCCTGCCAGAGGGGCAAGGGTTTCAACCCGGTGGTCTGCGCCAAAACAGTCTTCTTGCTGTCCAGCAAGAGCACTCCCCCGTGGGTTGAAACCTTCAGGGTATCGATGAACTTCTGCAGTCCCACCAGGGTCAGATCCACACCAAGAACCCGTTGCCCGTCACCAACGGCAACGGAGGCGGTGATTCCCTGGGCTTGAAGCGAATTGAACAGGTAGGGCTCTGAAAGGATCACCCCCTGGCTCTGCACCGCGCTGGAAAACCAGGGCCGCTGAGCAGGAACGTAAGTAAAACTGTCATCGGTGCGCTGCCCCAGCACCTTTTTCTCTGAGCCTAGAAAGGTCCACCGCTGCACCCTGGAAGTACCGGTGCCGGTAATGGTTCGAAGGACGAATTGCGTACCCTCCGGCGCTTTGTGGACCCCAAGGATGCGGGGGTCGCTGTTGGTTTGAATGACTTGAAGAAAGGTACCATCCGAGCCGCCGACGTACATTGAGTAAAGGGAAGGAGTGGCCTTCAATGCACCCAGCAGGAAGCCCAGGAAGGGATGGCTCAGACCGTCACCTCGGACAGTCTCGGCCGCGTCGGAGTTCAGGGCGGCGTAGTGGGCCAGAGCAATGGGGGTCTCAAACAAGGCATCGGTTCGGGCTGCCACCGTTTCGGCAATGTGGGTGAAACGGGTCTGGGCATTTTTACCGGCAGCCTCATTGCCAATAAATAGTACGATGCCTACCGAAACAGCCGCCATGAGAAAAACGGTAACGACCATCACGACCGCAATGCTGACCCGAAATCCCACAAGAGTCGGTGGGCGTGATTTCATGGAGGCCTCCGCTTCACATTTTCGGCAGGCGAGGGTCAAATCCTTAATTTATCGATTTACTTCAGAAGCATGCGAACAGCCCGTGAGGCCAGCGCAAACCCAAAGGCCCCGGTGGCGAACGTGGCGGCGCCAAAACCATCGGCGCACCCTATTCTTCCCCCTTGCCAAGCTTCGGGCAACACCGGGGGTTCGTCGCTGAACACACATTCGAGTCCCCAAAGGCCCGAGGAATCGGGAACCAGCCCCCCAGCCTTCAGACCGCGTTTGACGGCTTTGAGCAAGGCATCGCCGCGCTCTTTGCCCAGGTCCTCCACCCGGACTTTTGTGGGATCAGACCGCCCCCCCGCCCCACCGGAAAGCAAAAGGGGGAGGTTTCGGGACAGGCACTGTTGCGCCAAGGCGATTTTATCGGGCACGCTGTCGATGGCGTCGATGACCACCTGGGGGTTTGACTTCAGGATGGACGGGGCACTTTTTGCGGTGAAAAAATCGACCACCGCGTTGACTTGAGCCTCGGGGTTGATGCGGCGGACCCGGTCGGCCAGAACCTCCACCTTCATCCGGCCCCACTCGGGGTCGAGGGCATGCAGCTGCCGGTTGGTGTTGGTGGCGCACACATCGTCGAGGTCCACCAGGGTGAGGGTTCCTATACCCGAGCGGGCCAGGGCTTCCACGGCCCACGAGCCTACGCCTCCCATCCCTACCACCAAAACATGGGACTGTTTCAGCAGGGCCAGCGCACCGGTACCGTAAAGACGCTCCAAACCGCCGAACCGGTTCTGATACGAAAGATCGATCACGGGTTGTTCCGGGTAGCGAGGATTCTTTCCAGCATCCGTTCCAGCACCAGAAACCGGGTCGGCGATAGGTTGCGCCTCAACCCCAGTTCATTGAGGACGGGGGGAACCTCAGGGGGAAGCTGCTCGAGCCCGTCAAAAAGGCGGCACAACAACCCCACCATGGCCTGGGGCAGAATGCCGGGACTGGCTCCCTGCACCTGCAAAACGCCGTCGACCCAACGAACGCGCAACCACAGGGGCGAGCTGCACCCGGAAACCTCGTGCTCAGGAAGGCGGTCCTGCTCGGCCAGGGGTTCGATCTGTTCGCCCCATTCCACCAGAAGTCGGTACCGGTCGTTCCAATCACCGGCGATTTCAAACTCGGCTTGCACTTCGGCCAGGCGGTCTTCCAGGGTTTCTACGGTCATTTGGTACTCCAAGGGGAATAGCCCCATAACTCCAGGGGCTGATCCTTGCCCCTAAGCCTTACCGGTCCCAGCGCCACCCAACCATCACCGGGAACCGACGCCTCAAACACTGCCTGCGAGGCCAGCAATTGGTACCCTGCGTAACGGGTATGCCCTTCCAGGCGGCTGGCCGTGTTGACAGCATCTCCCAACACGGTATATTCCAGCCTGGTTTCACTGCCGACTGTGCCGGCCATCACTTCGCCCGAATGCAAGCCCAAGGCCAAGTCGAGTTCCCGTGCTTCCCACGTCTGCAAAAGAGTCAGAGCACAGCTCAAACCCGCCGCACGGTGTCCGGCTAAGCCCGAAGGCGGGCCGAAAACAGCCAGGGCGGCGTCTCCCAGGAATTTATTCACCACACCTCCCGACCGATGAACCACTTCACTGACCAGGGTATAAAACCGATTGAGAAACTCCACCACTTCCTCGGGCGACCGGGCTTCTGACCAGGTTGTGAAACCCCGAAGGTCGACAAAAAGCACGGTAGCCGAGGTACGTTCCCCTCGCAGCAGACTTCCGTTGTGCATCAGAAAATCCCGCACCTGGGGGTCGACAATCTGCCCCATGCGGTCGCGAAGGCGTTCCCTCTCGGCCAAGCCCGCCGCCGCCACATTGAGCGTGTGGCCCAACCGACCGATTTCGTCGGTGTTCCAGTTGAGGATGGGCACCCCGGTTTCTCCCTTGCCGATGCGCGCTGCGGTCTCATCCAAAACACCCAGGGGACGGGCAAGCGTTCGAAAAAACAACCAGGAAAGCAGCAGCAGGGCCGCTAAAAGCGCGAGGTACACACCGTACACCAAGGAGTCCAGACCGGCCTTTTTACCTTCCAGAACCCCTGACCAGCGGAGAATACCGATCATTCCGATCAATGATGGAAACCATGAAACAGCCGCCAGAAAGATGACGGCCTGGCCCCCGAGCCCCAGGCTTTTCATCGCCAGAAATTCAGCCGGCAGCCCGCTGGGGAAGACTTTGGGAAACAAGAACTTGCGAACCAGAAGCACCACGATGTAATAGGTGAAGACAAAGGAGAGACCGCCAAAAATCAGAAGGTTGAGCCAAAGCACCAGCTGCCGTTGAGGGCTCACCGCATCACCACCAATCCACCAACCCAACGAGACCACCAGTCCGGCGGTCACCCAACCGCCCAGCGAAGAAAAACTAACCGCCAGGGGGTAGAAGATGACTCGCTTCTGAACCTTCAAGGGAAGGGTGTCCAACCGCTCCTGACGGAAAAACGAGGAAAGAAAGGGCCAGAACCAGAGGGTCAGGGAAGTGAACGCGACAGGAAAGGGCAGGATAATGCCCAACGCAATCAAAAAGCTGGAATCACCGGAACCAAACATGGAAAACGTCTGGGGAAACAACAGGTCGGAAAGGGGGAACTGCGCCCACACCGCCGCCAGATTGGCCACAATGGGAGGAAAGAGCACCACAAGAAGGAAAAAAACAAACCGGGAGGTTTCCATAGGTCACATTCTAACGGCCCGGCCGTCCCAGGTCACCACCCGGTCCTGACGGGAAACCCGGTCCCACGAAAAATCAGCAAGAAGCTCCTGCAAGGTCACCTCGGTCGGCGTGGGCCGCAATCCCGAGGCCGCCGCCAAAAACCCCACCAGCTCTTCGGGGCGGTAGTGTTTTCGCAGCTCATCGGTCGCGATGGACTGGTGCAGCTTGGCCAGCTTTTCACCCTGCGGTTCCAGCAGCAGCAGGTGGTGCCGGTAGACTGGAATGGGAAAACCCAGAATTTTCCTGAGGGCCACCTGCGTCGCTGTGCTGGAAGCCAAGTCCCGCCCTCGTACCACCCGCGTCACGCCCGCCTCGGCGTCGTCGACCACCACCGCCAGCTGATAGGTTACCCCCCCGTCGGCGCGCCGCACCATAGGGTCGCCCAGCGCCTGGGAAACCACCTGTCCCAGGTCGTCGCCCCCCTCGTCCTTCACTTCGATGTTCCAACCCGAAAGATCGACCCGCAGATTGAGACGGCTGCCGCGCCAATCGGCGAGGCGGCGGTGGCGGCAAGTGCCTGGGTAAACCCATCCCCCGGCTGCGGAAGGAAGCCCAGCAGCCTTGATGGTGGTCCGGCTGCAACCGCATTCGTAAAGCAGCCCCGAGGCGGCCAACTGGTCCAGCGCTGCCTCATGGGAACTTTGGCGTTGGGATTGCCAGACCAGGTCGTCCCAGTTCAGCCCAAACCACTGCAAATCGTCGAGCAGACCTTCCCGGTGGGCCCCGCTTTGCGCCGTCGGGTCGATATCTTCCATCCGCAGGACGAACCGTCCACCCCGGCTACGGATGTCGAGCCAGGCCAGCAAGCCGGCCAGAAGAGTACCTGGATGGGCCCGTCCGCTGGTGGTGGGAGCAAATCGACCGATTTCCATAGGAGGATTATAGCTTATCGTTTACACTGGGCGAATGACCCCGCCCCCTCCTAAGCACCGATGGCGCAGCCTCTTTGTCCTTGCCTTTGGCAACATGATCGACACGGCTGACGGGGGACTAGTCAACGCGCTGTTCCCGGCTATCCGGCAGGCGCTTGCCTTGAACCTGGAGTCGCTGGGCATTTTCACTGCCATCAGCCGTATTGCCCGGATGGTCTTTGGTCCGCTGTGGGCCTGGGCCGGCGACCGGTGGAACCGAAAAACACTGATGTTCATCGTGACGGGCGTTTGGGGGATCTGGACCGTTCTAGCCGGTTTTGCCCAAAACGAGACCCAGCTGATGGTTCTTTACGCCATCGGTGCCGTCGGTGTTGTCGCCGCAGAACCGTTGTCCAGCTCGATTGCCTCGGACCTTTTTCCTCCCGAAGAGCGGGGAAAGGCGTTTGGCGCGCTGCGGGGAATCGGAGGGGTGGGCTTTGTGGTCTTTGCCCCCATCATGGGACTGCTGTCGCAGTCTCCCGAGGGCTGGCGCTGGGCCATGTTTGGCATGGGCGGCCTGAGCATTGTGAGCGGTATCTTGATCCTGATCTTCTTCAAGGATCCGGGCAGGGGCGTCTATGAGGGGCAGGCCGCCGATGACCGCATCAAAAAAGGCGACCTCAAGCGCTTGTTGACCCGCCCCACCATCTGGCTGATGGCAGCCAGCATGTTGCTGGTAACCAGCCTGGTTCTACTGTCGTTCTCGGTCACCTTTCTGGTCGATGTGCGAGGCTTCAGCAACGCCGAAGGCACGTATGTCCTGGCGGTCTTTGCCGTCGGGTTCATCTTCAGTTCGTTCCTGGGCGGTTTTTTGGGCGACTGGGCCCATAAAAAAGCCGACTTCAAGGGTCGCATCATTCTCATGCAGGTGTACTTGGTCTTGTATGCCCTGATGAGCTTTGTCTGTCTGCAGGTGGTGTGGCCGCATTGGGTCTACTACCCCCTGTTTTTCACCTTCGGGCTCATCTCCGCCCTGGGCTTTCCCGGAGCCGTCATGCCCATTATCAGCGCGGTGGTGCTTCCCGAAGTCCGTTCCACCGCCTTTGGCTTTTTGTTTTCGTTCGTGCAGGGAGCCGTCACGGCTGCCATTTCACTGGGAGTCGGCTGGCTGGCCCAGCGGCATGGCCTTCTCGTGGTCGTTTTCTGGCTGACAACGGTACCTTATCTGATCAACGCGGTGTTCTGGTTTGTCTTCTACCGGTCCGTCCCCAAAGACCTGGCACGGACCGTCGCCGAGTTGAAACTTCGCGAACAGCTTGCCACTGAGGCCCCCAGACACTAACTTGTTGCCATGGCTGATATCATGAGCGTCGAATTCCTGGAAAAGCGTTATGGCAACGTCCAGGCCGTCGATAAAATCTCTTTTGGCATTCCCGAGGGCATCTGTTTTGGACTGCTGGGGCCCAACGGGGCCGGAAAAACCACCACCATCGAAATGATGGAGGGCATCACCGACCCCACCTCGGGACAAATTCTGTTCCGCGGACGCCCCATTGAGCCCTCGTTCAAAAAAAAGGTGGGCATTCAGTTCCAGCACACTTCTCTGCCGGAATTCATCACGGTGAAGGAAACGTTGCAGCTGTTCTCGGCGTTTTACCCCAACCCTCGCCCCATGGCCGAACTCATCCGGCTGTGCTCGCTCGACGATATTCTCAACCGTGACAACCAAAAACTGTCCGGCGGTCAAAAGCAGCGCATGCTGCTGGCTCTGGCCATTATCCCCATGCCCGAAATAGTCTTTCTGGACGAACCCACCACCGGTTTAGACCCCCAGGCCCGCCGCAACTTCTGGGACCTGGTCCGTGGCATCAAGGCCCAGGGGACCACCGTTGTGCTGACCACCCACTACATGGACGAGGCGCAGGTGCTGTGCGACCTGATCGGCATTATGGACCATGGGCACCTGCTGGAACTCGACACCCCCGACCATTTGCTGAGCAAGCATTTTCAAGGAGCCCTGGTGCGCCTGCCCGGCCGCGAAATTCAGGCCGAGAACCTGGACGACACCATGAAGCAGCTGCTTGCCGAAGGGGCCGACCTGACCGGTCTGTCCATCCACAAACCCGACCTTGAGGACCTGTTCATCAAATTGACCGGTTCCACCCTACGCTCCTGAGGAGTCCTGCATGAAAGCCTTCACTGCCATGGTCAAAGCCCGGACGATGGAATTCGTCCGGGATACCGGGTCGTTCGCCTGGGCCCTGCTGTTTCCCATTGTCATGATCATCGGGTTTGCCTTTGCCTTTTCCAGCAACGGAGACACCTTGTTTAAAGTCGGGGTTCTGGGTCCCGGCGACTCTTCGCTGGGCTTTCTGAAAGCACCGCAGACGCAGTTTATTCCCTACGAAGCCAGCCAGGACCGCGACGTGCTGATGAACAAACTTCGCCAACACAACCTTGACGCACTGGTCGACACCCAGGCCAAGGTCTATTGGGTCAACGACCAGGGAAAGAACACCAAAATCCTCGATCTGCTCATGGTGCATCTTGAAGGCGGTGAAGGCTATTCCCGGCAGGTCGTCAGCGGAGCACCCGTGCGCTATGTCGACTGGCTGGTTCCCGGTGTCATCGCCATGAACCTGATGTTCGGCTGCCTGTTCGGCGTTGGCTACGTGCTGGTGCGTTACCGCAAAAACGGCGTGCTCAAACGCATGAAGGCGACGCCTGTTTCCGCGCTGACCTTTATCACGGCGCAGGGTGTCAGCCGGTTCTTCATCGTCCTGGTCACCTCCCTCTTCGTCTATGTGGGAACCAACCTCTTTCTCAACTTCCGGATGGACGGTTCCTACCTGGACCTTCTGCTTTTACTGTCACTGGGCATCCTCTCGATGATTGCCCTCGGCCTGGCCCTTGCCAGCCGCTTCAAGAACGAAGAGCTTGCCAACGGAGTCATCAACCTCATTACCTGGCCCATGATGCTGTTCTCAGGGGTGTTTTTCAGCCTCGAGGGAACTCCCAAAATTCTGCAGGACCTGTCGTTGGGACTGCCCCTCACCCACTTCATCACCGCCTCGAGGCAGGTGATGCTCGAGGGTGCCTCGCTGGCCCAAGTGATGCCCGAAGTGGCCTTCCTTTCGATATTCACCGTCGTTTGTCTAGGCCTGGCAGCCTGGCTGTTTCGATGGGAATAGTGCAAATTCCCGCAACACTGATGCGGATATTTGCCATTTTTCCGCATCAGTGTTGCGGAAAACTCCAAATGTGATAGACTTTCTCCCATGGATTACACCCGACTTTTAGACCTCCGGGCGACGGTTGCCCAGCGCAGCATCTTTTTGCTGGGTCCTCGCCAGACAGGTAAATCAACTCTCCTAAAGACCACCTTTCCAAAAGCTTCTCATTTCAACCTGCTCCACACCGATGTGTTTTTTCGCTTTCAGTCCAATCCGGCCCGCTTGCGGCAAGAGATACGGGAACTGCCGCCTTCGCAGGAGCCGATCATTATCGACGAAGTGCAGAAGCTGCCCATCCTTCTCGATGAAGTTCAAGCTCTGATTGATGAAGGCCAACGAAGGTTCATCCTGACAGGTTCCTCGGCGCGCAAACTCAAGGCAGGCGGCGCTAACCTGCTAGGAGGGCGGGCCCGGATGCGGCAAATGTTCCCCTTCGTCTCGGCGGAGGTCGCTGGCACCCCTTCCCTTCTCAATCTCAACAAAGCCCTATCCTTCGGCATGCTGCCGCCGATCTGGCTTTCCGACTCCCCTCAAGAAGACCTGGAAGCCTACTGTGGAACCTATTTGAAAGAGGAAATTCAGGCTGAAGCGCTGGTGCGCCGTCTCGAAGGATTCTCCCGTTTTCTCCAGGTAGCAGGTCTGGGTAGCGGACAAGAATTGAACTACGAGTCGCTGGCCCGGGACTGCGGTGTCCCGCCCCGAACGGTCAGGGAGTACGTTGCCATCCTCACCGACACGTTGCTGGCCATTCCCTTGGAACCCTGGCGACACGGTCTCAAGCGGAAACCCGTCGCCAGCGTCAAAGTCTACTTTTTCGACCTTGCCGTGGCCCGGACTCTGGCAGGTCGGAGGCCCCCTCAAGTCGATTCCAGCGAGTGGGGCATGGCTCTGGAGCATTTTGTGTTCCAGGAACTGCGGGCCTGGCTGTCTTATCACGGGGGCAACCGTCCCCTAACCTACTGGCGGACCACCGACCACAGGGAAGTGGATTTCATTCTGGGTGACGAGGTCGCCATCGAAGTCAAGGCGAGCGCGAAGATCCAAGACAGCGACCTGAAGGGGCTGCGGGCTCTGGCCGAGGAACAGCCCTGGCAGGCCAGGTTGGTCGTCTGTCAAGAAGCTGTGCCCCGACGCACCGACGACGGTATCCAGATTCTCCCCGTCGGGGAGTTTCTCAACCGCCTTTGGGCAGGAGTCTGGACGTAACCAATTCTCTTTGAGATCGATGTAGCTCCAAACGTAGTGGCTGCCTATTCCCTACTTTCGCCTCAGATGCAGAACGGCGTCCCCAGTGAAGGGAGTCTGAATGGAAACATAGTCCCCTCCCGAGAGCGGGCTAACACCTGAAACGCCCTGGTCAAGCCGTGGAAAATACCAGTCGACGCTGAAGGTGCTTCCTGTCGGGGCGCTTCCCAGGTCCAGAGTCAGTTTGCCGCCTTCGGGCAGGTAGATCAAGTATTCGCGATCCACATTGGCCAGGCAGTAGCCGGAGGAGGCAAGTTCGGGACGGGGTTCCATTTCCGCCAGATCGATCAGCTCTGCAAAACGCCGGGTGGCTCCCATCGCGATCCTGACAGGCTCCCAATCAGGAAAATCGGGATCGTCCTTGTTGACTCCCCCGATAAAATTCCCTGGCATTGTCGCTGGATCGGAATCGGGGTCTAGCGGCCACCAGGGGTCCATGAAAATCGGGTGCTGCCCGCGCAGAAAGGTTTTCCATACCCATGCTGGGTTTCCTCCATGACCCCACAGGTGGTCAGTGTCGCTGATGATGACCTTTCGCCCGTCGGCGACGGGGGGATCACTCTGGTAATCCTGGAGCGGCTTGGATCCGGCCAGCATGGTCTGGGGATACAGCCAATCCATGGGCTCGCTGGCGGGTGATATCCATTCGGCATTGCTCTCGAAAAGCGCCGCGTTCGACATCAGGGGTTTGACACGATGGGTCATGCCCACAGGATGCTGTTTTGGGCGTTTCGCTTCCATTTCATGGACTAGGTCGATCATATGGTACTGCCAATCAACAGCGCCGCCTTCGTTGATGATCTCATACAGGACATTGTCCAGGTCGTTGACGGTGTCTACTACTTTGGCAAGGTATGCCGCCTGTTTTTCCAGGACCGCATCATTCAGAAGGCTATGGACACAGGGATGGGTGTCATCGTCGGCAGCTCCAGATTCAACCTGAATGCCATTGATATTGTTCGAGCCGTTAAAGGGATGATGAGGCCAGGGATCTCCGTAATCCACGTCAAGCTTATGGAGGCTCCACCCCTGGAAAAGCATGACGGCGCAGTAGATGCCGCGCTCGCCTGCCAGCTGTATCCTCTGGCGAAGCCGGTTGAAATACACTTCGTTGAGGGCATCCAGGTCGAAACGGGGAAGCCCATCAGCAGCAAGGTCGGGGCCGGTCCTCAGCCAGGGGAGCGGATCAAAACAGGTTGCGGCACGTGTCCACGAGGCACAACGAGGTTGTTCAAACATCCACAGGCGCATGAAGTTATGGCCCCTGGACGAAAGGAAATCCAGATAGTCCGAGTAGGGAAAGGGTCTGCGGCCTGGGACGCCGATATCCTGCAGGTTTGCCCAGGTATGGGATCCGGTAAGGTAGATGCCTTTGCCAGAATCATCCGTGAAATACCGGGGGTTCTTGGAATGCACGCGAAGAGTCGATGTGATGGCCATGGGCAATCCTTCCTGAAGACAAGCCGGACCCTTCACCGCCTTTTGCAGTGTTGTGTCCGGCCGTCTGACGAGACTGTTCTAGAAGAACAGCTTACTTGGTCTTGTACTGGCGATCATAGGCTTTCTGCTGTATGGCGATATATTTCGCCAGACCCAGTTCATTGAGTTTCTGCACGTAGGCTTTCCAACCCTTGTCTATGTCCTCCGCTCCGGTCTCGAAAACGATACGCTGGCTTTCGGAATAGCGTTCCAGCTCCACCTGAAGCATCTGCAATTCCTCCGATTCGGCAGTAGTGAATTTGACCTTGGGCATGATGGATACATTGGTGCGGATGAACGGCTCCATCTTTTTAGAAACCTGGAGCAGCATGGTCTCAAGACCCTCGGGAGCATAGGGATCCACACCGGGTGCAGTTTCCTGGCCGTTCCGGATTTCTGCGGTGGTCTTGGAGATGCCCAGCATTTTCCAGGAATCGTTCTGCGGTTCGCTCGTATAGGAGACCAGTCCTTTCCAGATGGCGGGTTTGCCGTCCATACCAAGCTCGCCGGGTTTCGCCCAGCGCCATTTGCTGCCCATCTCTCCCCAGGATTCCATCAACGCGATTTCGTAGCTGTAGAAAGCATCCACCCAACGGGCAGCCAATTCCGGGTTCTTAAGGGCTTTGGTGAAGACGACTTTGTTGGTTTGAAGCCCATCGTTAACGAAGTCCGGGGTTGAGGCATAGCCATTGGGTCCCTTGAGGGGAACAACGATGGTGTAGCTGCGCCAGGTCGCGTTTTGAGCCACCGGATCGATGCCTATCCCCATGTATCCGCCTGGGAAGGCTCCTACAACCTGGGGATCCATGGCGAGCAGCTGCTTGGCCTGGTCCATTTTCTGAGTGATCGAGCCGGGGTAGTACAGTCCTTCCCTGAAAAGCCTGGCGATATATTTGAGACCCTCACGGTAACCGTCCTGATTCAGGCTGGTCAGGATTTTGCCGGATTTATTGTCCACCAGCAATTTCATTTTCTGGTACATACCAGGGTCAAGGATGAAGGAGGACATTAAGAAAGGTTCAACCTGGGAATTCCAGGAATCGGTAGCGCCCAAAAGGGGAATTTCGTCTGCTTTACCGTTTCCATTGGGGTCCTTTTCCTTGAAAGCTTTCAGGACCTGGTAAAATTCTTCGGTGGTGGTGGGTTCCTTCAGTCCCAGTTTCTTGAGCCATACCGAGTTGATCCACATTTTCTGCTGCAGCGAGCAGTGGTAACAAACTGCGATGCTGGGGAAACCGTAGATATTGCCGTCAACACCTGTGATAAGTCCACGAGCGACAGGATTCTTGGCCAGCCAAGCGTTGAAGTTGGGCATGATTTTGGGGTCGTCAATGTACTTGTTCAGCGGAAGAAAGATCTTCTCGTCTGCCCCGAAACGGGCTTCCATGGCCGCGTCGATGGGCATAGTGTTGATGATCTCGGGCAGGTCGCCGGCAGCGATCAGAAGATTGAGCTTCAGTTTCTGCGCGTCAGCCTCGTTAGGAGCCATGACCCAATCGATTGCCACATTTGTCTTGGCTTCGTACCACTTGGTGAACCAATTGGTCTTGATGTCGATGACTTCTGGTACCGTCGGCATCAGCATGGTGAAGGTGACTTTGTTCTTGGTCAGCGGAAATTGTCCCTTGCTCAGCCACTCGGCCTTGGGGGTCTGAGCCCCGGCCAAGACAGCGGCGCAAGCCAAAATCGCGAAAAGAGCGGTCTTTTTCATGTGTTCTCCTTTTTCACTTTCTGGTCGAGATCAGCAACCCTCGGGCCCAAGGGTCGTTTTTCTCAGCCTTTTATCGAACCAATCATCATCCCCCGGAC
>JAIFLN010000188.1 GCA_020049045.1 Spirochaetota bacterium
AGTCCAATTCCCGAGTCTTCGAGAATCACCATTATGTCGTCGAGGTAGAGTCCCGCATCACGAAAGGGATAGACGGCTCGGATGTTGGGTTGTTGAGAGATGACTGGGGGCTTCTTGGCAACGTAGCCGACTCGCTGGCCCTCATCGGCGCGCAAGCCAATGTAGCTATACGCAACACTGCTACCCACGAACTTCTCAAAAGTCTTGATTTTCATCGTGGTCGTACACCACCGGGCCTGAGGGCTTGGCAGAAAGCCACCATAGTACTCTTTCAGTAGAATATCAAAAGCCTTCCGTCCTGATTTCTTTTGGACTGGCATGTAATCCAAGGCCGAAACGCGCGTAATCTTGGCCCCCAGAAGCGCCTCGAGGCGTTCGAGGAACTCGTAGGTTTCGGGCAACTCACAATCGGTGTCGGTGAACAAATACTCAAACTGGGCCTTGGGAAACCTTGTTCGGAGGTAGATAGCCAACGCGGCGGAGTCCTTGCCTCCGGACACAGGAACGATGTGGCGGATTTCTTTGTTGTCAAAGTCCTGCACAGCTTCGGCGAGTGTCGCCATCCATTCCTCCTACGTGTTCACCAACTGGCGAATCTTCGCCAGCTTACACGCCACTCCCACCACTGTTTCAGCCGCTCTCCGGGCCTCTTCCAGCGTATTGAGTACCGAAAAACTGAACCTTACGCTTCCCCATGCCTCGTCTTCCGACAGGCCCATAGCCGTTAACACACGGCTCGGCTCAGGAATCGCGCTCGTGCAGGCACTGGCCTGCGAACAGATCACACCGGCGATGTCGAGCTGAGCCACCAAAGCTCGACCATCAAGCCCAGAAAACCGCAGGTTTGTGGCGTTGGAAACCCTCGGAGCGAGTGCGGCATTGACGCACATACCTTCGCAACCGCGGAGCACCAGCTTTTCGAAGGTGTCGCGAAGGCTCGCGAGGAGGGCTACCTTCGATTCGAATTCCTCGAGCCGTTCGGCAAGGGATATTCCGAGCAAGGTGATCCCCCAGGTGTTCGGAGTGCCCGGGCGGAGTCCGCCTTCTTGCTCGCCGCCACCAATGAGGGGTTCAAGGTTATTCGGGGTTCTGGCATACAAAACACCGATGCCCTAGGGCGCGTGAAACTTGTGGCCCGTCAGTGTCAGATAGTCTACCGGGAGTTTGCAAAGGTCGATGGGGAGCTTTCCGATGGCCTGGGCGGCATCCACGTGAAACTCGGCTCCGTGAGCCCGTGCCGCTTCAAGCAGCCCAGGAATGTCCTGGATGACCCCGGTTTCATTGTTAACCCACTGGATGGATACCAAGGTCGGACCAACCCCAAGAGCCGCCATCAAGTCATCATGTTGGATGAGTCCATCTTGATCCACCGGCAGAACAGTGACCCCATGCCCTTCGGCTTGAAGCTGGCGCACCGTGGAGAGCACGGAACTGTGCTCCACCGAGGTCGTGACAAATCGTGCCTCGCGCCCATGGCGCCTGGCAAAAGACCGCAACACCATGGTGTTCGCCTCGGAACCGCCTGAAGTGAAGACAAACCCCGTCTCTTCCGCGTTGTCGCCCCAGCTGTGAGGACTCGCGGGATTGCCCAGGTTTTCATCGAGCAAGCGAAGAGCCCGCTCCTTTACCCGCGGGGTCAAAGGAGTCGTGGCATTGTTATCTAGGTAAATGTCGATGACATGCCCCCTCCCCCTGTCAGAATACCAATTTTGGGCCTTGCGGGCTAGATATCGAAGTAATCCCACCACCACCAAAAGAACTCCGTCCCCCAGACCGGGCCCCGACTTCCTCGAAAACACGTTCCCTTCGAGGACAGAAAAGTGGACAGGGCCAAGCAATTTCTTCACGGTAGTTCCTATTAGTCCTGGCTAGAAACACATTCTCAGTGCTACTCCTGAACCTAGGTTATGACGCGCTGAGTGGCGTTGTGTCACCAAGCATTGCCTTCAGGTGTGCAGGGGTGATCACGCGGAAACCCACTAGTCCCCTGTAGCTGAGAAGGTCCTCATCACCCGAGACGAGCACCTGAGCCTTTCCGGAGTTGGCTAGCCGCAGAAAGATCTGGTCGTGGGGGTCACGGCAAGGCTCGAGTTCGTCAGCCCCGAGTTCAGCCACAGTCTCGCAGTACGGTACAAAGTCGTGGATCAACGCTTTTTGGTCGTCCTTCGTGAGATGGAACTTTGGATAAGCCAACACCCGGAGGAACTCACTGGCCGTCTCGGTGCATAGCAAAGGGACAACGGCACCTGACTTCCAGGCTTCTCTTAGCCATGTCCACCGTTCCTGGTGAAAAACGAGTGCAGAAATCAGTGTGTTGGTATCGAGTACCACCCTCATGGGGCTTTACGCGCCCAATTCACCGCTTCGGCGATGTCGTTCTCAGAAATCCCGAGCTCGTTCAGTTTAGCCCGCACTTGGGCGGCCGCATCGGGGTTCACCGGAGTGAGAATGATCCGCCCCTCCTCTTGCCGCACGTCATAGTACCGGCTAGCGAACCGGGACGCTACTGCCTTGGGAATCGTGATCTGGTTCTTGCTGGTCATCTTGGCTACCATAGCTCACCTCAAGTAAGATAGTACGGAATTCTTACTTCCTTGACAAGAAGAGCAAAGTTCTTGAACGCGGACCTCACGGTGAAACAAAAAAAGGAAATGCCCGCTTGGAGCATTTTGTTGGACAAACTTGGAGAATAGGGGAATCGAACCCCTGACCTATTGATTGCGAACCAATCGCTCTACCAACTGAGCTAATTCCCCGTTTAGTAAGAAACCTCAATTTAGCAAACCTGGGATGCCTTGGCAACCCCGAAGGCCCGGGTTACAATATGTTCATGAAAACAGGTTTGCGGCTGTTCCTTGATCTGGACGGAGTGCTGGCTGACTTTGATACGGGAGTCAGGAGGGCTACCGGGAAAACGCCCTCGGAACTCGGTGACCGGATGATGTGGCCCATCCTTGCGAGAACTCCGGGTTTCTATGAGAATCTGCCTTGGATGACCGATGGCCGAACCCTATGGGAGTTTTCCAAATCTCTCAACCCGGTGATCGTAACGGGTATTCCTTTTGGCAAATGGGCAGAACCCCAGAAGCGCGCCTGGTGTGCAAGAGAGCTGGGTGTAACGGTTCCGGTGATCTGCTGCTTGAGCCGAGAAAAGGGACACCATGCAGCGGCATTACTAGAGCCAGGTGAAACGATGGTCTTGGTTGATGACAGGCTCAAGGTCCAGGCGGCATGGGAAGATGCCGGCGGAAAGTTTCTTCTACACACTTCAGCCGCCGATAGTATTGCAGCACTGAAGGATCTCGGGTTCGCATGAGCCTTCCCAACCGTAAAGTCCTGGAAGCCCAGTATGAGGCCGATCGAAGGCTCTATGAACTCGTTTTGCAAGAAATGATGCAACGGTTTCGGCCTTGGTTTGAGGAAGCCCAAATCCATCCAGGAATGAAAGTCCGTGTAAAAAGCTTCCAAAGTTGGTTTGAGAAGGTGCTCAGGAAAATCCGGCACGGAATCAACCCAGAGCAAGTACAGATCCATGATGTCCTGGGTCTGAGGATTGTCTGCCCCTTCCTGGAAGATGTCCGGAAGATCGAGGAACTGATTCACAAGAATTTTGCGGTCCTGGAAGAAGAAAAGAAGGGCGCTCCTCAATCCTTTAAGGAGTTTGGCTACGACTCCACGCATTTTCTGGTGGCGATTCCGACAGATTTGGTTAGAGACCTTGCTTTGAACGAGCCTCCACTCTGCGAGATCCAAGTGCGAACCATCCTTCAGGATGCCTGGGCTGAGGTAGAGCATGAACTGATCTACAAATCGAAATTCCTTCCGTTTGACCAGCCGCTGAAACGGAAAATGGCTGCTTTGAACGCAAACCTCACACTCTCAGATATTATCTTTCAAGAAATCCGAGAGTATCAGAGGCAACTTAACCACGAGTTGGAGAAAAGGCGTCATCAGTTTCTTGACAGTCTCAAAGGACAAGGAACAAACGGGAGCGACGGCGATAAGGATGACCTGCACCCTCTTGTCGAAAATTTAGATCAGGCACTTCTCGAGGCTTTGGCAGCGCATAACCGAAAGCGCTATAAGAAGGCAATCAACCTTTACTCGGCCATCTTGAAGCAAAAGCCCCAGGGTTTTATCCAGTCCCTAGTCCTTTCCCATCGGGGAATGGCCTATTTCTCCGAATCGCTCTACGAGAACGCCTTGGACGACTTTGACCAAGCGATTGTTTGCGATCCCCATAACGCCAAAGCGTTCTTCTACCGGGGAACGGTACGGGCGGCATTGGACGAGCATGAAACCGCACTTCTGGATTTTACTCAGAGCCTCACGTTGATTCCCTACCATTTTGAAACGCTTGTGGGTCGAGCGATGAGTCTTGGGCACCTTGGAAGGTGGGAGGAAGCCCTGGATGACTGCGATGCGGCCCTGGACTTGGTTCCTGAGGACATTCAGGCCCTCGAAATCCGTAATCAGTTGGTGCAGCGTCGAACCCCGATGGAAAAAAATCCCGCCCGATGATATGGTTGGGGCCATGAAACGCCTTGTTCCTGTTTTGCTTGGTTTGCTAACCTTAAGTTTCTTAGTACCTACTCCTGGGTTTGCCCAGGACAAGGTGGCAGTCACCTTAAAAGTCTTTCCGCCAGAGTATGAACTCTTCTTCCAGGGTGACAGACTACCCTATTCCCCTAAGGGTGAAGGCCTGAGGACTTACCAGCTTCCCCTTGGCACAAACCGGGTCAATCTGACCGCACCGGCCTCGGCACCCCTCAGTCTCAGCCTGGAAGTAAAGGCGGGAATGGCCGTGGTTCAAGCCAAGCTGGAACCGCGGTTGGGTCCCCTCGATCTGGTGGGTGAGGCCGCCACCGGGAAGCTCCCCCGAAGCGTCGCTTTTGCGAAGGATGGAAAGCTTCTTTTTGTCGCTCTCCAAGGAGAACCAGGCATCGAGGTTTTTGACATTCCCTCCCTGAAGAAGCGGGAAAGGATGATTCCGTCAGAACCTGGGACGACGGGATTCAGCGATGTTATGACGTTGGGGAATGAGGTCTGGGCCGTTCAGAAAGATGGTCGTGTCCACATTTTCGACGGAACGACCCTGGCTTTTAAAGAGAGTAAGGCTTTGGCAGGTTCAGGTAACACCTATCTGACCGATCTCGGTGGCGGCAAGGTTGCCCTGGCAAACTGGGACAATCTGCAGTTGCTTGCTGTCGATGCGGCCCTTCGCACTCCCAGCGGCCGCATTTCCACAGGAGGAAGCCTCCGTGGCTTTGCCTTCGGGCAAGGGGTGGGCTATGCCACACTTTTCGATAAAGGTCAAATCGCTGTTATCGACGTCGCCACTTGGAAAGTCCGTACCACCTGGAATGCTGGAAAAGCACCGAGACCACTGGCGGTTGTCGGAAGCACCCTTTTTGTTGGCGATATGGGAAGTGCCCAGGTGCTTCTGCTCGATGCAGCCGGAAAAACGACAAAGACAGTGTCAGTACCTTCCAACCCTCACGCCATGGCAGTGTCGCTCAATCAAACAAGGATCGCTGTTGCCAGCCGGGGCCGCAACAATACCACCGACTACCAATTGCCAGGTCCGGACTTTGGAAAAGTCACCATTCTCGATGCTCAAGGACGAATTCTCGGTTCTGTATGGGGTCGCAATCAGCCAACGGGTTTAGCTTTTTCCCCAGATGGAAAATACTTGGCTTTTACGGACTTCCTGGATAATAACCTGGAGCTCTACCGGGTAGTCCAATAGATCACACCCTATACTTTCGGCCGCCAATCACTCGTCGCTGCCCAGCTAGGTCCTTCCAAAGATGAATCCCGTTGAAACCGGAATCTGAAATAAGGTTGGACAAGGCTTCCATCTGAGCATCCGCAGCTTCGAGTACAAGCCATCCATCGGGCTTGAGAGCTTCCGCAGCTTCCAGGACAAAACGACGGATTAGAGACAATCCGTCTTCTCCCCCTCCATCCAACGCCAACGCGGGCTCTTTCCAGCCCTGCAGACCAATCCGTTCTGCCGTTTCCTGAGGAGTCAGATAGGGTGGGTTGGATACAATAAGATCCCACGAACCAGGAACGTTCAATAGGAGATCCGATTCGATTACGGTGATTTGACGTTCTGGATCAAGTAACCGTGTGCTGTTACGCCGGGCAGTTGCCACTGCGAGCGGGGAAACATCAGCGGCCCAAACTTCCCAAGGCATTTCCGACAGGGCTGCCAAACCGATGGCAACGCACCCGGTTCCTGTGCAGACGTCCACAATCCGAAGCCCCCTTCCTTTGGTCTTGGCAATTTCAAGGGCCGCCTCGACCAGAGTCTCGGTGTCAGCCCTCGGTACAAGAAGACCGGGACCGACTTCAAAATCCATTCCCAAGAACTCCTTGAACCCGGTGATCCAGGCTACAGGCTCGCCAGCCAAACGCCGATTCAAGGAAGCTTCGAAGGCCTGTCGCACCGGCATTGAAACGTTTTCCCTCCATCGGGCCAACAGACCGGCATGGTTTAGTCCGGCTGCATGGGATAAAAGAACCCGGGCATCCAGTTCAGGACTCTGGGTTGGGTTCTCCGCCGCCGCCAACCGCTGTGAAGCATTCGAGAAAACCTCGTAGTAGGTCATGACAAGTGGCGGGGAACCGAATGCTGCCCTTCCGCCAAGGCCCTACGGTGCGCTTCGACGATTTTGTCCGCCTGGTCCTGAAGGATAGAAAGGATCCACATAGCAGCGTTGGAACCAGCACGATAGTCAGCCTCTGCAAAATGATCGACCCTTTGATCTTCCTGGAGATGCCTGGCCTGGTTGAAACTCGCGGAGTCCTGAGGCCTGTAAACCGCAAGAGTCTTCCCTCCCCCCTTTTTTACAACGGAGAAAGCTGGCACATCGCTGGGTCCATCGGCCACATAGATCATATGGGAGAGAGGAACTCGGCGTTCATTCTCTGGCATTTTTTGATTGACGCTGACCTCAGGATGCTTGTTGGCACCTTTGCTGATCTCAAAAAGAGCTCTGGTCTTGGTCGTATTGTCGATGGTTGCCGCAATTTCAGTAACAACGCCGGGGTCCAGGGTTTCAACGAGACCGGAAGGTCCGGGAATAAAGGTTCCTTCCAGAAGCTCACAACCCCAGACGGTGTCAATCCAAGGAGCCACAAGGCTGCCCCGGATTACCTCTGCGAGTCCCGTGCTGACGATGTAGTGTTCTACTTTCAAATCGAAGGTACGGTAGGGTTCCCGATCGAGAAGGTTCCGTGTCGCTTGAAATACGTCAGGAATTCCAGGGAAAAAATTCAGATCTTGCCCCAGTTCCCTTAACTTAGCATTCGTCAGGCCGGGAAATCTTCCCGCTCTGACATAGGCAAGCAAGTGGTTGAGATAGATCGTTTCGGCGTTGACCGGCACGCCCCGCTGACGATAGAGCGCTGGTAAAGAGTTGACCTCGGCCCAAAAAGCGGTCCCATCGACTTGATACGCTGCAAACAGAGGGTCCTGCATATAGTGGTTGATGAGGGTCTTGTCAAAATCCCAAACCACTGCCAGGACATTCTGCCGGAAGGTCACTGGTCATCTCCCAAGCGTTCCTTCTGGGCGTTCAGCTTAAGAGCTTCCACGATTTCCGCGATGTCACCTTCCATCACCCTGTCGAGGTTGTAGAGGGTCAGGTTGATCCGGTGATCCGTCAGGCGGTTTTGGGGAAAGTTATAGGTCCGCACCCTATCAGAACGGTCTCCAGACCCAACTTGGGTTTTTCGCTCGGCGGCTTGGGCAGCTGCTTTTTTGGCTTCCTCGTGTTCAAGAATTCGAGAACGGAGAACCTTCATTGCTTTCTGCTTGTTTTTCAGCTGCGACTTCTCGTCCTGGCAGGTTACGACGGTACCAGAGGGCAAATGGGTGATGCGGACTGCGGAATCCGTAGTATTGACCGACTGGCCACCGGGACCAGACGAACGAAAAACATCGATCTTTAAATCCTTGTCATTAAGGACAACATCGGTCTCTTCGGCTTCAGGGAGGACAGCTACCGTAGCGGCCGAGGTCTGAATGCGGCCGTTGGCTTCGGTGACGGGAACTCGCTGCACACGATGGCCCCCGGATTCATGGCGAAGATCACCGTAGACGTCTTTACCGACCAAGTTGAAGATCACTTCCTTGAAACCACCGAGCTCGCTGGCGTTGCTTTCGATGACTTCAACCTTCCAACGCTTTACCTCGGCAAACCTGGTATACATTCGGTAGAGGTCAGCGGCAAAAAGGGCTGCTTCCTCACCCCCGGTTCCTGCTCGTATTTCCATGATCACATTCTTTGAGTCTAAAGGATCTCTCGGCATCAATAGTGCCTTGAGAGCAGCTTCGTCCTTTTCCAAAATCTCTTCCAAGACTTTCACTTCGTCGCGGGCCATGGCTTTCAGCTCGGGATCCGTTTCAGCTTCTGCCATGGTCTTCGCCTGATTGCGCTGCTTCTGCAGGTTCTGAAAAGACCCCCAGGCCGAAACAATTTCTGCCAGCTCGGAGAACTCCCGGCTCAGGTCACGGTAACGCTTCTGGTCTGAGGTTACGCCCGGGTCCGAAAGCAGCTTTTCGATTTCTTGATAACGGCGTTCCCGTGCTTGAAGTTTGTCGGTCATGGAATTCCTCGAAACGCCAGTGTAGCCGAAAATCGGCATTACAGACAAGAAAAGACTGCGGACCCTCTCTAGTTTAGGGGGGGCAACTGCCGAGAATCAGGAAAGCCTCATCTGGAGATTGTTGATGAATCTTTCCCGCGCTCTGCTGCTCCTCCTCTTCTCGGCTGGTACAACGCTATGTGCACACACACAGTCTGCCGATCCCCGGACACCGATTCTTGCAGATGAAATCAACCGCCGAACCCTCCCTACCTGGGTAGAGCAGTGGAATAAAATCTTTCGACCCGCCAGTGTTTTGGAGAATCAGATTGTGGTTGCCTATTATGGTCAGCCTTCTTCGACAAGAATGGGAATTCTGGGAGAACAGAGTATCGTTGAAGGAAAAAGGAAACTGGACCAGACGGTGAAGGAATGGGAACTCGTCTCCGGTGGAAAATCGGTTCTACCGGCCTTCCACCTGATTTATGCAACCTGCTACCCTGATGCCGAAGTCGGAATGCTCTCGGCTTCCACAGTTCTCCGGTACATTGAATTTGCGGCGCAGAACGGAATGGTTGTGATTCTCGATCATCAACTTGGCAAGTACTCGATAGAAGCCGCAATGAAAACCATGTTACCCTGGTTGAAGTACCCCAATGTCCACCTGGCCATTGACCCCGAATGGAAAACGCCGAATCCTGGGATTGAGCTGGGAATCATCACAGCGACCGAAGTAAACAAAGCACAACAGATGATGGAAGACTACCTCATGGCAGAGAATCTCCCTGGGAAACGCATGCTGATTCTCCATCAGTTTCATGCCAAGACTCTATCGCAACGCAGTGAGGTTCGCTCCGATTATGCCCGCATCGACCTCGTTCACCATGCCGATGGGTTTGGCCCACCGCAGCTTAAACTGGACACCTACCGATTCTTGGCAGGAATGACCAACCTACCGGTCAAAGGATTCAAACTCTTCCTACCCAAGGCCTGGAAGAGCAAGGGCATGGACATTCCTCTGCTGACACCAGCCCAGGTGATGATGCTGAAACCCCAACCCGTCTATATCTCGTATCAATGACGGATCAATAACGGTTTGCCCAACAGCGCCCTCTCGGCTACAATCACTGAAAAGGGAACCCATGCAAGTCCGATCCATTGCTGAAATTCTGGCCGCTCGAATTCACACCGGGGACCATAACCTTGACTTCGACATTAAATCCGCCTGTGGTGCCGACCTCATGAGTGATGTGATGGCGTTTGTGAAAGAAGATGTCGTTCTCCTTACGGGTCTTGTGAATTCTCAAACGGTGCGGACCGCACACCTGCTCGACATTCCCGTGATCGTATTTGTCCGGGGAAAAGTACCCGATCCAGAGATGGTCGCCGAGGCTGGCCGAGGCGGTATCGTCTTGATGACCACCAACGACACACTTTTCATCGCTTGCGGCAAACTTTACGAGGCCGGTATCCAGAAAGGTGGAACCAGGGTCGTTGGTTAGTCGTTCCTAAGCCAGGTCCTTTCCCGCGCGAAGGGAATTGGCTACTGCCAGGAGAGCCACTCCCACATCGGCGAAGACGGCTTCCCATAGTCCAGCTACGCCCATACCCCCCAGTATCATAAACAGAGCTTTGAGGCCAAGCGCCAGTCCGATGTTCTGGTAAAGAAGGATTCTGGTCCGGCGTCCCAATCGGACAAGGCGACCAATTTGAAGCGGGGAAGAGTCCAGCACAGCAATATCGGCGGTTTCGATGGCAGCCGCGCTGGCTCCCGCGCCGAGACTGATGCCCACAGTGGAACGGGCGAGCACAGGAGCATCGTTCATTCCATCCCCGACAAATAACACCTGATGACCAGCCTGTTCCCATTTTTCCACAAAAGTCAGCTTTTCTTCCGGCAGAAGGCCACCCTGGATCTCTTCAAAGTTCCACTTGCGGCCCCATTCCTGAACAACAGAGACAACATCACCACTGAGCAGTGCCAAGGGCTTCAGTCCAAGGCTCCGCAAATCCTCCAGCGCCTTACCAGTATCCACCTTCGCCAGATCTTCAAAGTCCACCCGACCAAGATATCCCGATTCCGATGCGGCATGCACAGTGGTAGCTCTATCCTCGCCTGGGGGCAACCCAGGAAATCCTTGAGCTTCCAAGAAAGAACGTCGACCAATTCCAGCCCGTAAACCTTTCCATTGAAAGGTAACGCCTTGGCCCCGTACCTCGACGGCCTCCTGTGGCGACGGACTAGAACCTTTCCAGGCCTGGGCCAAGGGATGGCTGGAGGCGGCGAACCCAGCTCCCAGGCAATCCTGAAGATCGGCCTCTTTTCCTGCTGGCACCAGTTGCTTGATCCCAGGGCGACCCGAGGTGAGCGTACCAGTCTTGTCGAAAGCGGCAGCATTTACTTTTGCCAGCCGGTCCAGAGCTCCCGCATCCCGGATCAAAAGCCCCTTCCTCGAAGCAGCGCCGATGGAGCCGAGGTACGTCAGAGGGATACTGACCACCAAGGCACAAGGACAAGAAATGACCAGAAGAACAAGACTGCGGTAGAGACTGTCTTGCCAAGATAGTCCGGCAATCATCAGCACGGCAAAGAGCAGACCGGCGAGCAGCAGTACGAGAGGGGTATAGATTCTGGCAAACCGCGTGATAAACCTTTCCAAGGGAGCTTTGTTCGCCAAAGCTCGGTCCACACTGGCTACGATTCCAGCCCAGACAGTCTCGTCAAACCTGCGAAGAGATTTCAAACGCAGAAGACCGTCCAGATTCAGAACTCCTGCTGAGATTTCTGAGCCTGGTTGCACGGCGCCGGGTAGACTTTCACCTGTCAGGGCAGAGGTATCAAGGTTGCCATGCCCCTCAAGGACTACTCCATCGAGGGGAACCTGCTCACCTGCCCGGACTTCAAAAACCGAACCAGTCGGTACGGTGGAGGGGTCTTGATTCTGAACTTCATCTCCGCTAATCACCCGTACAGTCCTGGGCCGGGAAGCTAGCAAAGCGCTCAAAGAACGGCGTGAACGATTGACAGCCCGGTCTTGCAGCCATTCTCCCCACTGATAGAAAACCATCACAGAAGCCGCTTCCGCCCCTGCTCCAATGATCCAGGCGGCCAGAGTCGCCACTCCCATAAGAAAATTCTCATCGAAAACCCGTCCCCGAACCAGGTTCAATCCAGCAGACTTCAAGACTGACCAGCCTGCGATCAGGTAAATCAGGGCATAGGCTAGGTCCACGGGCCAGCCTGTGAACCAACCTTCAGCCTCGGAAACGAGTAGCCCCAACAAAACCATTGTCGGCACCAGCAACCACCACCCAGGTCTGCCCGAATCTGAAGAGGTGACAGCAGCTTCTTGAGCCAGATCGACGATACGGACACCTGGCTCAATTCTGTCAATCACCCGTTTCACTTCATCTAGATTGGTGGCATCAAGGTGCAAATCGAGAGTCGCAAACTGAAGCCGCACCGATCGGACTGACTCAAGACCGGCCAAGGTTTCTTCAATGGTAGCAGCACAATGGGCACAGCTCAGATTTTCGAGTTTGTAGGTTTTCATGTCAGCTTTTCCTTTCCCTGGCATGGTCCAAAGCCGTTACTACCATGGCCGTGACGTGCCCATCATCGAGACGGTAGTAGACGACCTTCCCTTCCCTACGGTTTCTGACTAGTCTGGCTTGTTTTAGAAGACGAAGCTGATGGGAGACGGCAGAACTAGAAGCTCCGACAAAGGTGGCTAAATCACAAACGCAAAGCTCTTCTGTGGCCAAGGCCTGGATGATACGAAGTCTTCCGGGGTCACCCAGCAACCGGAAAACTTCGGCTGCCCCCAAGAGGTCTTCCAACCCGGGAAAGACAGCTTGCACCCGATCGAGACGGTCTTGGTGTAAAACGGTACATTGGCAAACCTCGTCAGACACAGAATTCTCCTTTGTTCATTTGAACAACTGTTCATATTTAACTCCTGGAGATTTCTCCTGTCAAGGACCAAAGTAACTTGCTTGACACCTCGTTGATGCGCCCATAAGCTTTCTCATGGCCTACGATTTCAAAACCTTTCATGACCGCTCCGGCACCTATTCGTTGAAATGGGATAATGTGATCAAAGGAGAGAATCCGGGAGAAGACACCGTTCCTCTTTGGGTCGCCGATATGGATTTCGCATCACCCCCGTCGGTTGTCGAAGCCCTGGCCCATCGAGTTGACCACCCAATCTATGGATACACCAATCTTCCACCGATGTACTTTGAAACTCTTTCAGCTTGGTATTCCCGACGGTATGGGCGGAGCTGGAAGCCTCAGCACTTTCTTCTGGCTCCATCGGTTCTCCACGGCTTATCCATGGCAGTCCGCGCCTTCACCCAGCCCGGAGACAGGATTCTCAACCTACCTCCTGTTTACTACCCCTTCTACAAGGTGGCACGGCTGAACGGCCGCGAAATCCTCGACGTGCCATTGAGCAAAAATGATCGCTGGGAAATGGATTTTGCTGCTATGGAAAAAGTGCTTGCCAAGGCTTTAGACGAGGGAAGACCGGTGAAAGCTTTGTTGTTCAGTGCGCCCCATAACCCGACAGGTAGAGTCTGGACACATCAGGAGCTGTTGGAGTTGTGTACTCTTGCCAAAAAGTACGATTTTTTGATCTTCAGTGATGAAATCCATGCGGATCTTGTTCAAAGGGGGCACCGACACCTCGGACCCTTGGACCTACCCGAACTGGCTGACCGTACATTGGTTTTTGCTGGACCCAACAAGACCTTCAATCTGGCGGGGCTCCCGATCAGTCATGTGGTTGCCCTGGATGATGGACTAAGGTCAAAAATGAAACAGGCACTCGAAGCTGATTTCTACGAACAGCCAAACGTCCTTTCTCTTTCGGCTGCCTTGGCTGCTTACAGGGAAGGAGAGCCTTGGCTGGAGGAACTTCTTGCGGTCATTAATGACAACAAAAACTTTCTGGATCAGTTTCTGGAACAACTCAATCGGGAATGGGGGCTGGATCCTGCCGTTACTTCCCAACCTCTAGAAGCTACCTATTTGGCCTGGGTTGATGTGACCGGTATGATCCGCCGGGGCAATTTTACCGATGACACCGACTTTGCTTTCTTCCTGGAAAAAACTGGAAAAGTCAAAATCACGGCAGGGAGCATTTTCAGCACCGGGGGACAAAACCATCTTCGGTTTAACCTGGCGACGCCTCGTGTGCTCCTGGAAAAAGGTTTGGAACGAATCCGGTCAGCGGGCGGGAAGAACGGGGAATTCTACCGTCGGGGGTAACGGGAGTGCAGTCAACGCAAGGTGGCCCGGGCGGACACCTGTCCGTTCTGGAATCTGCGCTATCCATTGATCCCAAGTCATTTCCTTAGGTCCGGCATAAATCGCAACTCGTACCCGATGGTCAGTCCCGATCCAAGGGATCAACACAACGGGTTTTGAGAATGAAACACCCGCAGAAGCTCCCTTTTCAGAATTCGTTTGCAGGCTGAGACTAGCAAGGTAGATTTGTCCAGGTTTTGTAACGGCCAACAGATGAATCAACGCAGGAAAGTCTTGCACAGCAAAACCGGCTCCCGGTATGGGATCCATAAAGGGCACATCCTTCACATCGGCCGACTCATCGGTCAATGGCCGGGATGGATAGAGGGTCCGATAAACAGCCAATCCCAGGTTTCTGATCCAATCGAATGCAAAGGCTGGATCATCCGCTAAATCCGTGGGGACCAAAGCCCGCGAATAACCTGGCAGTTCAAATCGGGGCTCGAGCAAGGCTTCCCAGGAAGGAAACGGAGCTTTCCATCCCCTGAGAATGCCTGTCGCAGTCCATAGGGTCACACCCCAAGTCCCCAGGCCACGAATGGCATGGCCCCCTGACCCCGGTAAAAGAGTCCAACTTCCCCATGGAGCCCCACTGGCGGATGTCCCCGTCAGACTTGATTTCGGATCAGGCCACCAAAGGGTTCCTCCGCCCTCGGGAACAGTAGACAAGAGTTTATGCATTCTCGCTTGGAGTGCTTCCACCTTTTCATCTTCCCAACGATGCAACGGAAGCATACCGTTCCAGTCCAACTCTTCGGCTGTAGCCTCCCACAGCCAAGAATCGGGAGATTCCAGAACCTCCGTGAGGGAAGCCGACACAGACCATCCACCCGTTACGAGACGCCCTGCCAGAAAGACGTCGAGACGGCACCCCCTTCCTTGAGTCTGTGGTACAAGTCTCAGCCAAGTACCTGGCTGGGCAATCTTGTGATCAGCAGAGTCGGTTCCTTCCAACAAGATAATTCGGAGTTCACGAATTCGCCCCAAGCCGTCCCGGAAAGCCACCCAGGTTCCTGGTCCCCATGCCACGCCTGGCTCCCATCGGAGTTCCCAGAGAAGGTCCTCACCCGAACCTGTCTTGGCAACCCGGGTTGTGATGGTAATACCAGAGGAGTCTTTCAGTACATTTGCCTTCAGCTTCTCAACTGGCAGCTTGGAAACCAACCCACGGGAGTATTCGGATTGGCGGGCTAGAGCAGTAGGAGGCACTGGAAGTCCCTCGAGGGTGCCTTCCCATGCCTGAGCCTCCAAAAACGTGCACGAGAATAGGACGAGGAAGGAGACCGCCCAACCCCTCATTTCTCTGTGCCTCCCTTGACCTCCAGTTCGACGGGGACATCCTGGAATCCAAGGTCCTTCCGGATGCGGTTGATAATATACTCGGTCAAGGAGCCGGGTGTATCTCGCCCGTGATTTCCAAAGGCAATGAATTTGACAGGCATGGTGCTGACCTGGGTCAGGTAACGGATTTTATAGATCACACCCTTAATCTGAGTTGTAGGGATGTCCTCCATCCATATTTTAAGCATCTCGTTCAACTTGGCAGTTTCGATCCGCTGATGGAGCTGCCGGTTCACCTTAAGTACTGTTGCCAACAACTCGGGGATACCCGTTCCATCCTTTGCTGATAAAGGGACAACAGGAGCAAAATCAAGGATAGGAAAAAGAAACCTGACACGGTCAGTATAGGCTTCGACTTGATTTTTCACTTTAGGAAGCTGGTCCCACTTGTTCATTCCCAGGATGATACCCCTGCCATCCTTCACAATTTGATAAGCTATTTTCTTATCTTGGTCGCTTAGCCCCTCGACAGCATCGATCAGAAGCACCACAACATCACTTTCTTCGATCGTCTTGAGGGCCCGGTTCACCGAGTAGTACTCAATGTTTTCACCAACTTTGGTCTTGCGTCGAATTCCAGCGGTATCCAGAACCCGGAAGGTTGATCCTTTGTATTCGAAGCGTCCTTCGACGGGATCCCGAGTCGTACCGGGTTCTGGGCTCACAATCGAGAGATCCAGACCGGTCAGCCGGTTGACCAAGGTAGACTTGCCTGCATTGGGTTTGCCTAGAATCGCAAGGCGGAGATCCGGCTCGACGGCTTCAACCACGGTGTCGCTGAATTTCAAACGCGCGGCTACCAGTTCCTCGAGCTCATCAATCCGGCGATTGTGGGCAGCACTGACACAGAGGTACTCCGAAAACCCCAGAGAATAGAAATCAGCCATCAGAGCTTCTCTTTCCATTCCATCGGCTTTGTTCAAGACAACAATGACTTTCTCGGAAAGGGGTCGGAGCAGTCGAACAAATTCTTCGTCCTCGGCTGTCAACTCCATAAGATCCAAGATCAGCAGAATCAAATCGGATTCTTTGGCTTTGGCGATGCTTTTCGCTGTCACCTTGGCATCGAGATCATTGCCCTCGGTTTTGTACCCTCCCGTGTCGACAAGCTTGACCGGATGACCATCCAGAATCCAATCTGCCTCAATGGGGTCACGGGTCACACCAGGAGTAGGGTCGGTGATAGCCTTTCGTGAACGGAGCAGACGGTTGAACAAAGTGGACTTCCCAACGTTGGGACGACCCACCAGGGCGACTTTAGGAACTCGATCAGACATGGGACTCGCTTTGGGAAAATCTTCCCTGGGTATGGGCCTCGAGGGCCGTTTCAATTTCCCGGCTGCGTTTCAATGTCAGCACCGAGGCGGTAATGGACCGAGCTTCTTCAACCGAAAGATTCCGGATGATCTGTTTCACCTTGGGAAGTCCGACGGCATTCATACTGAACTCATCGAGCCCCAGTCCCAGCAGGACGATGGCAGCCCGAGGATCACCGGCCATTTCACCACACATCGCTACAGGAATACCCGCGTCGTGGGCGTTCTTGATCACCAGTTGGATAAGACGGAGCACCCCGGGATGAAACGTCTCATAAAGGTCTGAGATTCTTTCGTTTCCACGGTCTACAGCAAGAGTATACTGAGTTAAATCATTGGTGCCGATAGAGAAAAAATCCACCATCCGGGCCAAATGATCACTGACAAGGGCGGCAGAAGGGACTTCAATCATCGTTCCCACAGGAATCTTCGGGGCAAAAGCAATGCCTTCCGTCTCCAACTCCTGCTTAGCAGTCTCCAGGCAAGCCAAAGTTTCTTCCAACTCAGCCACACCAGAAATCATAGGAAACATGATTTTTAGTGACCCATGAACGGAGGCTCTCAGTAAGGCCCGCAACTGGGTATGAAAGATATCCTTGTGAGTCAAGCAGAACCGGATTGCCCTCCAGCCAAGAAGCGGGTTGGCTTCTCTGACAGTGAAGAGACTGGGGACCAACTTGTCACCGCCCAGATCCAAGGTACGAATGGTCACACTGCGCCCGCCCATCCCCTCGAGGACGCTGCGGTAGGCTTCATACTGAACCTCTTCGCTTACCCCGACACCATGTTCGATGAATAAAAACTCGGATCGGTACAATCCAATTCCTTCGGCACCATGGGCCAAGACAGAACCCACTTCCTCCGGTATCTCGATGTTAGCATTCAATCCGATTCTACGCCCATCCAACGTTTCCGCAGCAAGTGAGTTGAGCGCTCTCAGTCGTGATTCTTGCTCCCGATAGCGGATCTGTTTGGATCGGTAGGCTTCCAGCACGGCAGGAGCGGGGTTGAGCAGGACAACCCCCTCGTTCCCGTCGACCACCAACAAGTCCCCAAGTCGGACCTCCCTGGTGACCCGGCCTGTCCCCATCACTGTTGGAATCTCAAAGGACCGGGCAAGAATCGCTGTATGGGTCGTCTTCGCACCTTGATCCATTGCCAGTCCCAGTACCATTTTCTTGTTCATGATGACGGCATCAGAGGGTAATAATGACGGAGTTACGACAATGACCTCCTCTTTGAGATCGGCCAGCGTGCCGCGCCCTCCCCCCTGAAGAAGATGACTGAGGATTCTACGGGAAACGTCGCGTATATCGATGGTGCGCTCTTTGAGGTAAGCATCCTGAACCGTTGATAATTTGGAAATCAATTCATCAACTACTTCTTGAAGTACCCATTCCACGTTCTTGAGAACTTTGGCAATCTTCACATCGACTTTTGCTTCAATTTCGGGATCCTGAAGCATCATCAAATGAGTATCCAAAAACCCGTCAGGATCTCCCGTTGGCCCGGTACGGAACTTAATCTGTTCCAGTTCTACGACAGCCCGTCCGACAGCGGTACGATAACGAGACATTTCAAGCGAGACTTCGTGATGATGAATAGGGTATTCCGGGATAGTAAGGTCGTCGTCGTTATAGAGGAAGGCACGGCCGATCGCAATGCCGGGCGAAGCCGGAATTCCCCGAAATTCTTTCATTGTCTCAGTATACCGGCACCCCTGGGACCTGTCAAAGACCTTGCCCGGGCACCCTTCCCTACCGTAAGATGGGCCATGAAAAAAAACCGGTTGCCCCTCTGGGCCCTGGCTTGGTTCGCATTGCTACTTCTTGCACTCGTGATCTTGCTGGCTAACCAGGCAGCAGTTGATCGACTAATGACTGCCACGGGTTTGGAAATCCTTTTGTATCCAAAAGGGAAATACGGTCAGCCAGAGTTGGTTCAAGCTCCTTCCCCACCCGTACAAACCATTTTGCTTGATCCGGCACCTGCTCAGTCACCATCGACTTTTGTTCCCGAGTCGGCCACGACTGAAGTCCCTCAAAATACAGAAACGGAAGAAACGCCAGAACCACCCCTCCCCTCGACACCCAATACCTATCGTCTCTACTTCCTAAAACTGACACCTGAGGGGAGGCTGGAACCTGCCAGTTTCGCACGGGAATTGCCAGCCGTAGCGACACCACTGGCGGCAACTCTCAAGGCTTTGCTCCTAGGGCCGACCCTCCAGGACAAGGCACAAGGAGCGCTCAGTCTGGTGCCTGAAGGCACCAAACTTCTATCAGTAAGGCTGAAAGGGAAAACAGCTCTCGTCAGCTTTAGTGAGGAGTTTCAACGCAATACCTCAGGCTTGGAAGGTCTGGCAGGGCAATTGCGCCAGATTGTCTGGACAGCCACACAATTCGAATCGGTGGAAGAAGTTCAGTTTCTCATCAACGGACAGTACGTGGAGTT
>JAIFLN010000163.1 GCA_020049045.1 Spirochaetota bacterium
ACCAAAATACGTTTTTTCATAGTCAACCTCAACTTGCACGTTTGCTCGTCACACGGTAAAACATGCGACCTGGACCTGCTTCTGGACGAAATCCAATTTGTCCCGGAACTGCTTTCTGCTGTCAAGCGGCGGATCGACCAGGGAGCTCCCCCTGAGTCGTTTCTGATCACAGGCTCACAGCAGTATGCGCTCATCAGGAACCTTGAGGAAACCCTCGCGGGGAGAATCGTTCTGTTTGAACTCGGCCCGATGACGTTTCAGGAACAACGGGGCCTTGGTTTAGAAAAAACCTGGCTGCAAACCTGGCTGGAGGCAGAAACCTTGTCGCAGGCGGACTTTCCGGGCAGTCCCCCGGTACCCGCGCTGAACCTGCTTTTTCGTGGGGGGCTGCCGGGCATTCTGACAAAGCCGGCAGGGTTCTACGGCCCCTTCTTTTCCAGTTACATCGACACCTTTCTGACAAGAGACCTGCCCAGCTGGTACGACTACCAACCGGGGACCAACTTTCACCAGTTCTTGGGTCTTCTGGCCGCTTTGAGTGCGCAGGAAGTGGTCACCAGCCAGCTAGGCCGCGATTTGGGCATCAGCCCCGCAACGGCACAGCGGTGGATCTCCTGGCTGAAAGCGTGTTTTCTCTGGAATGAAACACCACCCTGGAGCAGCAACGTCATCAAGCGTCTGAGCCACCACGCCAAGGGGTTCTTTTTTGACACAGGAATTGCCTGTCATCTGCTGCGGATGAGCGACCCCCAGGCGCTTTTGACAAGTCCTCAGCTGGGAGCCCTTTGGGAAACCAGCGTGGTCAACCAGCTCAAAACCCTGCTGAAGACAAGCCTGCTTCCGGCCGATCTGTGGCATGTCAAAATCAGTTCGGGGTGGGAGGTCGATCTTCTGATCGAAACCTCCCGCGCTGTCTTCGCCGTAGAAGTCAAATGGAGTTCCAACATTGACCCGCGAAAACTGAGCGGCTTGAACCGCATCCAGTCGTGCTTCCCCTCCAAGCCGGTTCATCGCGCTGTTGTTGTTCCCCAAGGCCCCTTGCTGAAACTCGGGCCTGATTTCTACCAAATCCCTATGCTTTGACGAGGGTTCTCACCCACCGCGTCAGGGGTTTTTCAACGTAGTTGTACAACAGGGCCCCGCCCCACAGCGAACCGACAAACAGCACGATCAGAAACGGCCATGCCCAGACACCCTGGTGGAGTCCCAGTTTGGACAAAATCAGGGCACCTCCGGCCAGCGTAAAGGGGTGGAACATATACAAGGAATAGGAGGAGTCCCCCAGCAGTTTGAGCAAACGGTTGGGCCTCTGGCGAAGCGAATCTTCAAAAAAGACCACGCCCAGACTGACCAGAAGGCACGGAAACCCTATGCCCAGCAGCGGCAGGCGCCACCAGTTGTCGTTCCAGAGCACCAGCAGCGCCACACCAGCCACGATCAACGCCACCGATGCCCAGGCGGGGACCACCCAGCGCTGACGGTGGATTTCAAACAGCACAATGCCCAGCAAAAAATTGAGCAGAATGGGGTCAGTGAAAAAGCGGAACAGCACCGAGCGGTCGGGCCACGCCAATGGGAGCAGGCACAGCGCCACCAGCAGCCCGGCGGTCACCCAACGCCCCATCCCTTTCCAGAACAAACCGATGGAAAACACAAAGTAGAAGAAGAACTCGTAGGTAAGCGTCCAGCCGTTCATGATCAGGAATTTGCCCTCGCTGGGGAACAGCAAAAACGACTCCCAAATTTTGGTCTCGCCGCCGGTGCTGTTCACCTTGTCGGGGGCCACGAGAAACACCGCGAGGGCAAAGGCCGTCAGCAGCCAGTACAGCGGCAGAATGCGGGTGAAGCGGTTGACCAGAAAGTGCCCCACATCGCCCAAGCGTCCCTGGCTGTTCTGCGTGGTATGGCACATGATGTAGCCCGAGATGATGAAGAACAGCTCCACCCCAGCCTCTCCCAGATGAAACCAGGGCAGGGGGTTGCCTGCGTACTGGTCCCCCTTGATGGCCACATGCTGGAACAGGACAATCACCGCCGCCAGGCCCCGCAGGTACTGAAGCGAATACACCGTTTTGTCGTTGGCAACGAGTTTTTCGATCATCGGCTCCTTAGAGGATCAAACCAAAACGGTCAACCCGTTGACGGACATGGGGCGGCAGTGTCTCATAGGACAAGAGGTCCACAGGAAACGAACTTTGCTCTGCCAACAACTGGGCCTTGGAAACATCACCCCCGACAAGGGCCAAGTCAATATCAAAAAGGGATGAGTGGACGAGCCCCTCCGCGAGAGATCCAAACAGAATGACCGTTTCCACTCCTGCTTGTTTCTTCAGAATTTCGGCCAAACGAACGGCCTCGGTTCGGGCTTCGCCGATCCGTTGGGAAAGGGCCTTCGCTTCTTTTTTGTTGCGCTCATTCCAATAGGCGGCCGAGGCCAAGGCGTCAAAACTCATTCCAAAGCCTCTGACACAGCCTTTATCCGGGCAAGAAAACGTGCATGAGCAACGGGAAAGTCCTGTGTAACGAGGTCAAAGGCCTTTTGCACCAACACCAAACGGTCCCGCCGAAGGCGCGAACCATACTGATGGCGGAAAACATGACGGAAACCTCGTAGGTCCTGCAACGCCTCGAACAACGCCCTGTCCTCAATCAGTGCAGGGCGAAGCGGCGTCAAATTGAGACGCATCCTTTCCAGCAATTCTTGGTGCCAAGCGTCGGCAGGAAGATGGTTTTCAAAGAATTTCGATATTCTCAGGAAGTAGTTCTCAAGGAGGTTGTAGGCTCCATGCAGAGTATAGCCCCAGGCTCCCAGGTCCAGCGAATGGTCAGCGCCTGCGGCCAAGCGCGTCAGGGCCTGAGCATTGTCGTTTTGGATTTCGGCGAGGAGTTCAAAATCTCCCTCGAGAGAAACTGCCAATGTCAAAAACTCGTCCTTGGTTCTCATCCTTCCAACCTATTGCATTCGGGCATTGCAGAACAATAGAATGCACACCATGTCATCGATATTCCGTTGCTGTGCCCTGCTTTTCGCGGTTTCTGCCGCGGCGGGTGCCCAAACCCCCGAAGGGCTTTTCCGCGTTGACTGGAACCTGCAGGCCACCCTGTCGGCCCCCGTCGATCCGTTCTGGAACCAATACCAGCAGTATATTGCCGAAAGTTCGCCCCTGGCGGTGATCCGGATGGGGCTGGAAGAACCGGGGCGCTGGAAGCTGCACGCCGATGTCGCTTTGAAACAGCAGTTTGCGGGGTGGCAGCCCACCAACCTCACCATTCCCCTGCCGGGACCGCGGGCCGTACCCGTCGAGTACCACGCTTTTCAGACGGGGTACCTTTGGTACGACTTCTCGCCGCTGCAGGTGACCTTTGGCCGCAACAAGCTCCACTACGGCCCGATGGAGCATTCGCTGCTGATCTCCGATTCTGTTGAATTTATGGACCAACTGCGCCTGCGCATGCCTGTGGGGGACTGGGTGTTCGACTACGCCCTGACCTCGCCGGAAACCCGCAACGGGATGGAGTCGGACTACAGGAAAAGCACCTTCTTCGTGATCCGCCGTCTGGAATGGCACTGGGAGAGTTTCGTCTTCGCCTTTACCGAACAGGCCCTGCTGGACCGTCAGGCCTATACGCTGACCGACTTTATGCCCGTCATTCTGTTCCACCAGATGGCCATTCTGCCGTTCAACACCTCGATGACCCTCGACGCCGATTGGCGTGCCACGCCGCAATGGCGTTTTTCGGGCCAGCTGTCCTCCGACGAGGCTGATGCCTCGCTCATGGGAATTCCCGATACCGCCAACCCCAATATTCTGGGCTTTCTTGTGGGTGCGGAATTCCGGGACGAACGCTGGGACTGGAACCTCGATGTGGGGGCCACGCACTACCTGTTCGGCAACTTCGACACCGAGGGCGCCAAGGCCATTCACCGTGTGCTTCTGGACAACGGGGTTCAGCAGGTATTTCTGTCGTCGCCCTACGGCCCCGGAGCGCAGTGGATCAACACGCGGCTGGCCTGGAAAAACCCCGGTTGGACGCTGGGACTCAGGGCTGAACTGTGGACGGTGCTGCAGGGTGTGACCCTGGCGTGGCCGTACCCGGGCACGCCTCCGGCCGAGAACTATGACGTCAACGGGCGGTTTTCGGGTGAGGTGCGTTGGAGTTTAGGGGATTTTGTGTTGTCGACCGGACCGTCGCTGCTGGTGCGCAACCAGAACCTCAACCCTCAGTGGAAGCTGAGTTTGAGCAGCTCATAGGCCGCGACAAAGCGGCCTGGTACCCAGGTCAAAACGGCAATAAGGCGGCTCAGCCGCCAGGGCAGCGCGGTCAAAGCAGTGGCTAGGCCGACGCGGGCCAGGGCGCACATGCGCGCGTGCTTGATGCCAAAAACAAAGAAAGCTTGCGGTTTGGTCCAGAACAGAAAGCGGGGAACCGTCAGATTTTCCTGCTGGGCCTGCAGACGACCCAGCGGGTTGCGACGGGGGTTGGACGAGCGCACGATGGAGCTGTCGAGCCCGTCGTCGTGGTAGATGCGCAAGGCCTGGTTCACGTACCGCGTTTGGTAGCGGGTACCGATGCGCCCCAGAATAATCCCCTCGGGCAGGGCCGACTCCCGTAACACCTCGGGAAACGGAAACTCCCGCAGCACCTGGGTGCGGTAGCATTCCCACTTGTCGCCCCTCACCCCGTGCGTGATGAACGCCTCGTAGTGGCGGCAGTCCAGCGGGGACGAGGGAAAGGGCGTGCCCACCACGCGGCCGGCCTCGGTCCGGCAGAGAAAGGCAATCACACCGAATTCCTGCTCGCGGCCCGGCGGCAAATGGTTCCAAGCGTCGAGCACCTGGGCCAAGGCCCCGGGCACGCAGGCGTCGTCACTGTCAAGAATGATCAGGTAGGGCGAGCTTGTCAGGCGCACGGCATGGTTGATGGCCACGTGCTTGCCGCCGTTGGCCTGCCAAACGTAGCGCACCGGAAAAGGGGCAGACTTCGCCCAGCCTTCCACCAAGGCCCGCGTCCCATCGGTGGAACCGTCGTCCACCACCAGCCACTCAAAGTCCACCCCGGGCTGTCGGCACAGGCTTTCGTAGACGCGGTGCAGGGTGTGAGCACGGTTGTAGGTGGGGGTAAAGACGGTTAGGGGAAACAAAAGGGTTGCCAATTTTCCTT
>JAIFLN010000061.1 GCA_020049045.1 Spirochaetota bacterium
GGAACTTCCGTGATATTGGCGCCGTACCCAAGTGGTAAGGGAGCGCTCTGCAAAAGCGTCATTCAGCAGTTCGAATCTGCTCGGTGCCTGATCCAAAAGAAAAACCCCGCGTTAAGCGGGGTTTTTCTTTTGGATCAGGTGTTGGCTAGACTTGCCCCAGTTGAGGGCAAAGATGGGACGGGCTCACCGAGGGACAGACCTCTCTTTCCCGATCTTTGAAGCAAGAACGAAGAAAACCCCGTTATGGCAGGTATGAGAAAGCCGCGAATCCTCCAAGGTGGTGCCAAGTACCACGTCACCGCCCGCACGAATCATCAACGACTCCTGATGGACAATGACACGATCAAACAGATGTTCCTCGATGTTGTAGCCCGTGCTCATGAGAAGTTTGACTTTCACCTCGACAACTTTGTGATCATGGGAAACCATTTTCACCTGATCATCCAGCCGGGACGCACGACAACTCTCTCCCTGATCATGAAATGGATTCTGCAGACGTTTGCCATTCGCTACAACAAGGCCAATAGTCTGTGGGGCCATTTCTGGGGTGGGCGCTACTTTTCTTGGATCATTCCAACGTTCAACGAGTTTCTGCGGGTTTTCGCCTATGTGGACAACAATCCCGTCAGGGCGGGACTGACCAGGTTCCCCGAAGATTGGCGGTGGGGCGGGCCCTGGTTCCGCCGACACAGTCCTACGAGGTGGCTTCACCCACTGCCGGGTTGGCTTGTCGCTCTTTTCCCTGCACACCAACCGCTTCAGTTGACGCAATAGTCTCCCTCACTGAATACAAATCGGGTGAAGGGCTGGGCTCAGCCCTTTTTGGTGCTAAACTTGAAGCAACAACGTTGAAAACCCTGTTAGCACAGGCATGACAACGATCAGAAAGAAACGACCATACCCAGCGGATAGTTGAGAGTATGGCAAATCATATGTATACTTCGACCGGGGTACGGTATGAACTCGAAAACAATCTACAATGAGGCCCTCCCAGGGCTGTCAGAGGCTCTTTTGCATGGATCTCGAATCGTCGATCTCCTCCCTGGTCCGGACCAGTTGGTGCGCAGGCAGCCAAAAGTCAAAATCACGATCACTCTCAATAGCCGCAGTGTCGAGTTTTTCAAGAAGGCAGCCAAGACTCACCACATGAAGTACCAGACCATGATCAACGAGGTGCTGGACCTTTACGCCTCCCGGTACACTGCGGATTCTGATCGAGGAAGCCTGGAATGAGCAACTGACTCCACCACCAAGGGTGGGGCAGACCTCGTCCTAGAAAGCAGGGCGTCAACGGCTACCTGGAATCCGTGATGGACCGTCAGAGGGACTTCTGCCCGCCCACGGCCATCGCTGACGCCATCCTCATCGAGCCCGAACCAAGCGTCGCCTTTGCTTATTGGTTGCGATCGAAGCGCGCAGCGTCAGGAATGACTCTGACCGATGTGGCTGACAAGCTAGGGGTCAAGTATCAAGTCTATCAAAAGCTCGAAAATCCCGAGACTGCGAATCCAACATTGAAAACCCTAAAGAAGATCGAGAAGGTCTTTGGCGACACCCTGGTTCTGATCTGAAGGGAGTGGCTCCACCGGGGGACAATAGTGGAATTGGGAGATGAAATGCTGACAAACATAAATCCGAAGTTGCCCATGCGCAACAAAGAGATAACGCGAGATTTCTATGTCAACCAGTTGGGTTTCCTTCTTTTTGGTCGTTCAGATCATTCGGGGTACCTGATGGTGCAGAAAGATCTGACCACACCAGGGGGACAGACCTCGCACGTCGCGGACTCACACCAGCTGTTCGGGTTGGATTCCCAGGGCGGCAACGATTCGCTTACGGCTGGAACCCCTAAGCCTGGCAGACGATTCAAGCTTCGAGTAGGCCGGTTGAGAAATACCAAGGCGAGCGGCAACCTCTTCCTGGGTAAGGCCAAGGTGTTCCCGCCATGCGCGAACCATGGACTGGGTTTCAATGAACCGCCCAACGACATCATTGGGAATAAGGGCCTCGGCCTTCTCGAAAATGCGGACAAATTCATGATAAGGAACCACGACATATTCAGGGACCCCATCCTTTTCGATAAGGGTAGAACCCTTGGGCAGAGCGTTAGTAAGTACGTTCATCTCGCTTCCTCACTTCTTGACTCCACCACCGGGGGACATTGCTTATTGGTTGCGATCGAATCGCGCAGAGTCGGGAATGACGCTGACCGATGTGGCTGACAAGCTAGGGGTCAAATATCAAGTCTATCAAAAGCTCGAAAATCCCGAGACTGCGAATCCAACATTGAAAACCCTGAAGAAGATCGAGAAGGTCTTTGCACACCCGGGGGACAGACCACCATAGCACATATTCTTTCTTGGAGACCTCAATTCACCACCGGTGGGTGGTCCGGTATTGAGCCGGTGACTGGCCCGTCTGGTTCCTGAAAAAGCGGGAAAAATAGAACTCATCGGTAAATCCCAGGCGGAAGGCGATTTCCTTGATGCTTCCTATGCCAGAAACCAGGAAATCCTGAGCCCTTTGGATGATCGCTTGGCGATTGGCTTGGTTGAGGGTCAAGCCGGTCTGTCTGCGGAAATCTCGAGCCAGGGATGGCAAAGGCTTCCCTGCCACTTCTGCCACCATGGCGGCGGTCAACCGCAATCCGGCATGCTGGCCCAGAAACTCAAAAATCTCACGAATCTCTTTCCCGACCGAAAAAACCGTAGGGTCATCGATGGCTGCTTCAGCCAAAAAGCGCGCTGTTGTACTGTAGAGTTCAGCCTTGAGGGCAATAGCCCCTGACAAAGGGTGTTGCGCAGCGGCTTTGATGGCGTTAGCAAAAGCCTCGGTGTCAAAAGGAAGGGACAGAAAGCGGTTCAAACCGGCAAAGAGATCTTGTCCGTTGCCGATTGGAACCCGCAGGTGAACATAGAATTTTCGGAACGGGGCTTCGCAACCAACGTGATAGGTCATCGAAAGGGGCAGCAGACAAACCTGCCCGGCCTTCATATCGAGTCTTTGCCCTTCAGCCCACGCGTGAGTGCAGCCTTCCAACATGAAGTAGATGCGGCTGTAGTGGGAATGGATGTCCCTGTGCTGCCAGCTCAAATCGCCTTCGTACAGGCCGTGCTGTAAAATCTCGAGGTGCAGACTGTCCAGGTAGTCGTATCGTTCGTCCATGGTCACCTCTCCCTTTCACTTTTACAATTCCTGCATCGATGCTTCAAGGAGCTTCTCTATGTCATACACGGACGGTCTGGCCGCCTTCAACCTGGAAATGCCCCCTAGGGTTCCGCACACCGAATACTCTGCAGAAACCCACTGGGAACTGGTACGCTCTGTCACAGGTGTATCCGTCTCCTCGGGTAGCCCTGAATCCGAACGGCAAAAGGCGGTCAACGCCTTCCGCAAAGCCTGGAACTATGACTTCGTGTGGAACATTCTCATCCATAACCAGGTCTTTGATGGCAAGTACACCCGCATGGGCCATGCCAGCTATGCGGCCGATGCCGTCGACTTTGACAGTCGGGTTTCTCAACTCTATCAGGATCCCGAAGAGGCCTTGAAATTCGACCCCTGGGAATGGTATGGACCTCGCGACCGGGCCCAGCTGGTAGCCGATTTTGATGCCGACTGGGCTAATCAGCAGTTGGCCACGCCCGATTCGGTGACGACCACTGGCATCTATGTGACCCTGATGTCGGGCCTCATCGAGGTCTTTGGCTGGGACACCATGCTCTGTGCCGCCGGCATCGATCCCCGTGGTTTTGGTGCCGTGGCCGACCGCTATAGCAGTTGGATCCAGCAATACTTTGATGCCCTGGCCTCCTGCAAGGCTCCCCTGGTCAAGGTCCATGACGACATCGTTTGGACCGACGGAGCCTTTTTTGATCCAGCTTGGTACCGTGCCTATATCTTTCCCAACTACAAAAAATTCTTCGCCCCTCTGCTCGCCGCAGGTAAGAAAATCCTCTACACCTCCGATGGCAACTACACAGAGTTCATCGATGACATCGCTGCCACGGGCGTCCATGGCTTCGTCCTGGAGCCGACCACCGATATGCGTTTCATCGCTGAGCACTATGGCAAGACCCACAGTTTCATCGGCAATGCCGATACGCGGATCCTGCTTTCTGGCACCCGTCAGGACATTTACAACGAGGTGAAACGCTGCATGGACATCGGAAAATCGTGCCCAGGTTTTTTCATGGCTGTCGGCAACCACATTCCAGCCAACACACCCGTAGACAATGTCCTCTATTACAATGAGGTCTATGAGAAACTAGGGCGACGCTGAAGCCTCGATGGTAGGTACTGATTCCACCGAACCCACCGGGGGACAGACCTCGCAGGACTTCGATGGTTGGGCCGAATTTGAGAGAAGACATTCGACCACCCAAAATGGCGAAGCGAGGGCGGTATTGGTGGATATTGAGTCTTACCAGGACATGCAGAATGCATTCAGTTTGATGAAGATTCTCCAACTATCGGAACGACAGATCGCCGCGGGTAACTTCAAGTCAGCCGAGCAGGTGTTCAGCGAAATTGAAGCAAGGCTGGGGATCTGAATTGAAGCGATATTCCGTAGTCTTCTCCAGAGGGGCGGAAATCGATTTGGTGGAAATCGTCAACTACTATGAGTCCCGGAACCGAAAGTTCGCCTTAGAGTTGTACCAGACAGTGAAAGCAAGAGTGCTCGAGCTTTCCGCCACGCCAGAGCGTGTTCTGATGATAGAGTAGCGGTTCATACGATAGTAGATTCAAGACGAAATCTCGAAGAACTCCTGATGAAAAAGCTTCAGTTGGAACAGAAAGACTAGAAAAGAGGACAGACCTCGCAGGACTTCGGCTGAACAAAAGGAAAATTCTAGGGCATAATAGTGGAATGAACCTGACTGATCGGCCCTGTTTCGGTGCCTATGAAAAGGAAATCGCTGGAGAACTCGCGGGACTTATAGCCGGATTTCAGAGTCAGGAACTTGACCTAGGTTACAATCTAAAAGCCTCTTCCGTGTACTCTTCGAACATTGAAGGAAATTCTCTCAATCTCAATTCATACATGAACTTAAAGATGCTAAACGACGTAAGCAAGAACAAGGAAGTCAAAGAAATCGACGACCTCGTCAAGGCCTACGAGTATGCCA
>JAIFLN010000169.1 GCA_020049045.1 Spirochaetota bacterium
CCCGGGTTCCAGTGGTTTGCTGAAACCGGCCAGTCGGGCTTTCTGTTCACCACCATTGTGGGGGTCACACTATGAAATCCATCAAACTTCTCGTTGCGGCTCTTGTGGCGCTGTTAAGCCTGAGTGCCTGCTCGAACATGATTAACGACTTGACCGCCAACGGAATGAGCGCTGATCAGATCGATACCACCAAGACGGCCAATAACCTGACTGCAGCGCTGCTCGCCGCAGGCAACCCCGACTTGAATGCGGTAAAAGGCCGGCTGCTGCTGCCGGAGATTGGCACTGACGATGCCGTGATCACCTGGACCAGCGACACCCCCGGTGTGATCTCGGCAACCGGTGTGGTGGTCCGGCCGGCCATTGGTGCGGCAAACGCCACGGTGGTGCTGACGGCCACCATCACCAAGGGGGGAGTGACCACAACCAAGGCCTTCAATGTGGTGGTGACGCCTATTCCTGCCGATGCGACGGTTGCGGTGGCCGACGACAAGTCGACGCTGGTCGATGCCATTTTGAAGGGACCCAATACCGACTTGAGCCGTGTGAAAGGCTCTTTGACCTTGCCTGCTACAGGTCCTAGCGGAACCACCATCGGCTCTGCCACAGCTACTCTGACAGCCACCATCACCAAGACGGGCGGCACCACCGAGACCAAGACCTTCGCGGTAACGGTTCAACCGCAGTCCGCCGACCCGGCCTTGGCGGTTGCCGATGACAGGGCCAGCCTGACCGCTGCTTTGCTGTCGGGCGGCAGCGGCGACCTGAACACCGTAAAGGGCCCTCTGGCATTGCCGTCCACCGCTCCCAGCGGTTCCACCATCAGTTGGAGCTCGGAACCAGCAGGAACCGTCACCTCAACTGGAACCATCACGCGGCCTGCCGCCGGTGAAGCGGGCAAGACGGTGGTTATGACGGCCACCCTTACCAATGGAACCACCACGGCGACCAAGACCTTCACGGTGGTTGTGACGCCGATTCCGACCAGCGCCGCCGAGGCGATTGCCGACGACAAAGCCACTCTGGTCGACAATGCTCTGAGGGGCTCAAGCACCGGCTTGGACCAGGTGAAAGCCGCGCTCACCCTGCCGACCACCGGGGCCAGCGGAACCACCATCAGCTGGGCGACGAGCAACAGCAGCGTGGTAACCAGCACCGGCACCATCACTCGGCCCGCCGTGGGAGCCGCTGCTGTATCCGTGACCATGACGGCCACCATCACCAAGGCCGGTGGAACCACCGAAACCAAGACCTTCACCGTGGTGGTGCAGCCGCTGTCCAGTGATCCGACGACGGCCATTGCCGACGACAAGGCCAGCCTGACCACGGTGTCGATTCTGGGTGCAAACACCGCTGCCACCAACATCACCGGCAACCTCACCCTGCCCACCACCGGTGCCAGCGGCACCACCATCACGTGGGCGTCGAGCAATACCACGGTGATCAGCAACAACGGCACCGTCACTGCGCCCGCCAAGGGCAGTGCCGATGTCAGCGTGACCCTCACCGCGACCATTGCCAAAGCCGGTGCAACCTCGGTGACGAAGACGTTTTCGCTGACGGTGCCCGCCAAGACCAGCACGGTGGCAACCGGACTGTATGTCAGTGGTTACACGAAGGACGCGAACTCGGTGTTCGTACCAGGATATTGGAAAGACGGTGTGTGGGTTGAGCTGTCGCGATTGGTTAGTACCAAAATGGCCTTTGCAACCTCCATGGTGTTCGACGGGAGTGACCTTTATATCGCTGGCTGGAACACGAACTCGAGCAACGTGAGTGTCGCAGGCTACTGGAAGAACGGCACCTGGGTGAGTCTTCCTCCCAACAGCAGCACCTATGGCTCAAGAATGGCGGGGATTGCTGTTGTCGGTGCTGACGTGTACGCTGCGGGTAACGCTAGTCAGGGCACCGCCTCTGCGGACTCCCTTCCCGGTTACTGGAAGAACGGAACGCGGGTCAATTTGCCCATGCTCGATACGACCATGTACCATGAGGTTCAGGGCATCGTTGCCTACGAGAGTGACATCTACATTTACGGAATGAGCCAAGGTTCGGCAGGCGTAGAAATTCCCGGTTATTGGAAGAATGGCGTTTGGGTAGCTCTTCCCGCCGCCAGCACTGGCCACTACAACCGCGTGACGGGGTTGGTCATTACCTCCGGGCACGTCTATGCGACTGGTTACTGCGGTAACGCTAGTGGAGTCGAACTCGCGACCTTTTGGGACAACGGCGTCGCCACCACACTTCCTTCGCTTGATGCCTCGAAAAACAGCCACCCGAACTGTCTCTTGGTCTCAGGTTCTGATATCTACGTCGGAGGTACCAGCACCAATGCGAGCAGCGTTCAGGTGCCGGGCTTTTGGAAGAACCAGGTCTGGACGCCGCTAACGCCCCTCGACGCTACCAAGAACAGCAGCGTGAGAAGAATGAAATTCTTCGGGACGAGTTTGTATGTGATAGGAACCTCGAAGAACGCTTCGGGAGTGGACCAGGCGGGTTATTGGAAAGATGGAGCTTGGACTGGCCTTCCCGGGATTTCTGGTGATTCTTCCGCGGTAGACATCGTTCAGATTCCCTGACCCGTCGTTCTAATCCAGCACGATCACCCCGGCCTTGATCCCCCATTTGAGGAGGTCGGCCAGGGTGTTCAGCTGGAGTTTTTCCAACAGGGTGGCGCGGTATTTTTCAACGCTCCGGGGCGACAGATTCAGCTGGGCAGCAATTTCCTTGCTGGTCTTGCCGGCCCCGAGCAGTCGCACGATGGTGGTCTCTTGAGTGGTGAGGGCTTGTGGTTGAGGCTTGCCTTGAACGATGTTGAGATACTCGGGCAATAGGACATCCGAGAGTTGCGGGCTCAAAAAAGGTTTGCCACGGAAAACGGTTTCGATGGCGAGCTTGATTTCGTCCTCTTCGGCGGTTTTCAGCATGTAGGCTTCAGCGCCGGTGGCCAGAAAGTCACGCACCGAGGGTAGATCCTGCCGGAACGAAAAGCCGATGATCTTCACCAGGGGAAAAGCCCGTTTGAGCCGGGCGGCGACAGAAATGCCGTCTTGCGGACCCAGGGAAAGGTCGAGGAACACCACGTCGGGTTTCAGGATCTCGACATCGAGGTCGAGGTTCTGGCCCGTGGCGTTGGTGCCGACCACCGAAAGACCCAAACGGGTCAGCATGAGTTTGAGACCCTCGAGGGTCGCTTTGTGGTCGTCGACAAGAATGGCACGCAGCACAGGAAACCTTCTAACCGATAAAGGAGAGGCATGCGGTACCGTTTTTTTACTCCTTTTGCTGTTTTTGGCCACGGCCTTGAGTGCTCAGCCCACTTTGGCTGAGGGTATCACCGTATTGACGAATGACCAGCTAGCGGTATTCGAAAGTCCTACCCTGGTCTTTCAACCCCTCGAGGTGCCCATGACGGTGCGGGTGAATGGTGCGCTGGCCAGTCAGCGCGGCAACCTGACCAACCCCTATTCCAGCCGCCTGCACTGGGCCACGGCACTCGTGCTTGACCCCTGGTGGTCACCTGGACAGGGCGACCTGACCATCGAGATTGCGCTTCAACCCGGCAAAGGGGAGACTCCCGTTTTGGGGCCGGTGCGGCTGATGTCGCGCTCCGACGCGCTCACGGGTGTATTCTGGCGCAACTTTTGGGGACCGCAGGCCATCTCGGCCCTGGCATGGGCCTCGATGGTGGTCGGCTTGCTGTCGCTGCTGGTGTACCTGAACGGGCGCCAACTGCCGCCACCCAGCCGACGTCTCTACCTGATCTACTTTTTGTTGAACCTCGCCTTTGCGCTGTCGTATACCAACAATGTGTTCACGTGGGACTTAGCTCCTACCTTGCTGGTCGAAAAACTCTCCAAAATCGGCATGTACTGGTGGCTTTACCTTGCGCTGGCAGCCAATGTGATTTATTTGCACCCGCAACCGAAACAGCACTGGCTGCTGTTGGGTCTCGCTGTACCTGTTATTGTGGCTTCGGTGGCTCAGGTGATGGCCCCGACGGTGGCCCAGGTGGGCTTCTGGCATGCGCGCCTGGGGTTGCCGGTAATGGGACTGTTGCTGGTGGCCGTCTTGGTCCGCTCGGCGGTGCTGATGGTGAGCCACCGGGATTGGCAATCCACCTTCCTCGTGGTTCTGTACGGTATCGCGACGGTAGCCACATTGGTCGACGTGTATTCTGTGGTGGTCTTTCATTACAAGCCTTACATTTTGCTGGCACCGTTTACCAACTTTCTGTCCGATTTGGCCTTTTTGTGGTTGTTGGCGTACGAGTTCCACCGCTTGACGGTCACCCTGGAAGACCAGGTGGCCACCCGCACCAAGCAGCTCGCCGAGGCCAACCAAAACCTGCAGTTCTTTATTTCCGTGCTGGCTCATGACCTGCGCAATCAGGTGCATGGGCTGGCCCGTCTGGGCAAAGAGACCGCCGAGGTGGCCAGGGCTACCCCGGTTTCGAGTTTGGTCGACCTGATGCACGACACGGCCCGCCTGACCGGGCAACAGCTCGAAAGTCTGCTGGCTTGGTCGCAAGTGCGCTCGGGAGTTTTGCTGCCCCATTTTGGCCCTGTCGTCGCCCTCGATTTGCTGACCGAAGTCGCCAGCGAGTTCCAAGCACAGGCCCAGGCGGGAGAGGTGCAAATCAGCGTGGTTTGCGACCCCGAAACCGTTGTTCTGTGCGACAGGGAAATGACAAGGACGTTGCTGCGGAATCTGCTGGCCAATGCGGTGCAGCACACCCCTCCCCGCGGTTCGGTGCGTCTGGAGGCGCAGCTGGAGGCTTCTCAGGTGAAACTCCTGGTATGTGACAGCGGCACTGGTTGGGTGGTCCCTTCTGCCGACAATCTGCAGACCAAAGGCTTCGGCCTGCGGATTGTGCGGGCTCTGGCCGAAGTGCAAGGTTTCCGCGTCGAAATCGAGTCGGCTCCAGGCAAGGGCACCGATTGCCGGTTGGTGATTCAACGCCGGTGATCCGTTGCGGGTTCCTTACTTCCCTTGATAGCCAAGGAGTGGTAGATTTTAACCAAACCAAAGGAGTTGAAACGATGAAAGCAGTCTTGAGTTTACTTGCCATGGTCTTGCTGGCAGGATGTGCCACAACCTGGGTTGACCCCAAAATCAATCTGAGAAACAGTCAGATCCGGGTGGAGTGCCTCGACGATGTCTTGGGAATGGGACCGCAAATCGAGAGCAAGCTCAACGATGCCGGTATCCAGACCAAACCCGCCGATTCCAAAGGACCAGGCGACCTTGTCCTCAAAGTATCCTACCGCTTTAAGAAGTCCGATGCCGGGGTCTATACCGTTCAGGCGATCAAGGCTGAAATGGTCGATGGCCGCTACCGCTCCGTGGCCGCCCGTTACCAATGGGAAGGAAAGGGAGAGTCGCTGAACGACGTCGCCGAGAAAATGGTCATCGCCCTGGTCGATCGCTGAAGGGTAAAAGGGGAACGCGGTGGACCAGATCACCTGGGACGATTTTGAAAAAGTAGAACTGCGTGTGGGAAAGCTTGTTGTGGCGGTGGTCAACTTTCCCGTCAAACAGATTGGTCCGTTT
>JAIFLN010000133.1 GCA_020049045.1 Spirochaetota bacterium
CGGGGTCTTTTTGTCCGTGGTTCCGCGTGCTGACCCAGTCCAAGGTGCCGGCGACCGGTGGCAACACGACCACATTGTCTTTCCACGCCACAGGAATCTCGGCAAAAGGCCGAGGATCGGGCAAAAGGTTCTCGGAATACCGGACTGTAATGCGGTCCCCGGCCAAGCCTTGGGCTTTGAGGCGGACAAAGCCGTGAGTGTTCTGACCAAAGTCCACAACAAAGTGCCCGGTCAGAGGTTCACCGATCGCTACGGGCGTATGCACCGCTTGGACGCACATCGCCTGGTGTTGGGCGCTGAAGGCGAGCGGAGTCATCGCACTGGTGGCTTCGGCCCAGGCCTGGTCGTCAAACCCAGGAGACGCCCAGCCCTTCCACGCGAGACGCGCATCCTGGATTTCCCCCTTGCCCCCCTGCTCGTCACGACCGTCACGAGGCCAAAGCTGGACAAAGGCGCCGCTTCCGTTTTGGACCCAGCGTGTGTCGGTAACCGCAAGGGTCTGGTGACCTTCGGCATCCTCCAGCGAAATCACAGCGCTGATGGTCCGTGCCGCATGCCGAAGGCCCAAAGCATTGAGGCCACCTCGCAACAACGGCAGCACTTCGTAGCTTCGCAACAGGGCGCGCCCCCCCTCGGGCGAAATCTGACCGGGACTCACGATATCATCACCAACGCGTTCGCCGTTGACGAAGGCCTCGAAGGCGTTCATGCGCAGACTCTGGTTCCCTGCAGCGGCGGCCCCGATGGCTACATGAAGCCGGGCACTCACCAGCCGAGGAATCTCCGGTACCTCGAACTTCGTGCGAACATGCACCAGTTGCTGTTCCCCGGTGGGGCCGGAAAGCCAGGTACCTGGCCAACTGGCAGGATCGGGCCAAGCCGTTGCAAACGGCGACCAGTCACTCCAACTTCCTAGGACTCCCTGCTCATCCTTGAGCCGAACCCTCCACGCATAGCGGCCAGCCGGTGGCAACGGGATTCCGCAGACCATTCGCTGGTTGGCTCCCTGCACTCCGCCCGAACTCCATAACAGGACACCCGTTGCGCCCCGGACCTCTACCAGAGCCGCAGTCTGTCGACCAGCCCCATGGAGGCACCAACCAAAGCTCGGCCGAACTCGGGTGACACCCAGAGGTTGGGTGACGGAATCCGTCGTGAGTCGGTAGGCTGAGAGTCCGTGGTTCATCGTTCGCTTTCCTACGGTAAAGTCGTTTTGACCATGTCGAGCACCGACTCCCGGATGACGAGGCTCATGCCCACATCGACTTTCTGCCAATCTCCGCTCACCGGTGGCCGGTGATTTCGGCAAACGGTTGCTTGAAGGTGGTGAGCGGTGGGGTCAAAAACTGGGTCTCGGGGTCATTGTCGAACGAGATGATCGATACATCCTCAGGTATCCGGAGGCCTCTTTCGTGGGCCACTTGATACAGCGCAATCGATACTGGGTCATTGCAGGCGATCACCGCCGTGGGGAGGTTTTTACGGCCCAGCAGTCGGAAGGCGCCTTCGGTGGCTCCGGCCACCGTATTCTCGCTCAGATCGTCGATGATCCAGTCACGGTCAATTTCGAGTTCGAGGGTCTTCATGGTCTGCAGGTAGGCGGAATACCGGTCCCGAATGTTCGCAACATCCATGTCGCCGCCCACAAAACCGATCTTCCTGTGTCCCAGGCTGGCAAAATACTCCACTGCCTGGCGCACCGAGGTAAAGTTGTCCACCTCGATCAAGTGCATGGGCACTCCCTTGCCCAAGTTGTTGACCACGACACAGGGTACCCCCAGTTTGCTGATGAAATCACTGTGTCGTTGCTCAAAAATCGGCATGCTCCAGACAACCCCCGCCAGCTGATGAAAGACGGGGTACGTTCCTGGCCAGCGAAGTTCTTTCTCGACGGTCTGGGCCGAAATCAAGACAGAGTAAAACCCGTTGTCGAAGACGGCATGATTGATCCCGTCCAGAACCCCACCCACGTAGTAAATCGCCAGCGGGTAGCGGTCAAAGTCGTTCACGAAGGCGATGAGACGGTTTTTCGTGGCCGGTGAAGTCCGAACCGAAGTCCTTGGCGCGTACTTCACCTCTTGAAGAAACCCCAGAACCTTCTCGCGGGTCTCATTGTTGACATCCGGCTTGTTGTTCAGCACGCGAGAGACAGTTGCCGTTGAGAGCCCTAACTGCAAAGCAATTTCCGTAATGTTCTTCCGTTTGGCCACCACATGCCCCCGGGTTCGAGAATACCCCGCAACGAGGTTCCTGACAAGCCAATCTTGAAAAGATCGGTAATTACCGGAAATGATACGGAACAATACCGGTTGACAACTGAAAAGAGTGGCTATACGATTCAGCCATCGACTCCTCAGGAGGAAATCATGATCAAGAAACTCGCAGCGCTCATCGTGGGCCTGTGCGTGTTGGCTGGCGGGCTGTTTGCCCAGTCGGCGGACCCGTTTGGAAAACTTCCGACGCTGACAACGGTCACCGGAAGCAAGATTGCAGAGCCTTGGATGAACTTTGGCCCCGGCAAGACCTACCAGAACAACTGGTGGACCGACGCTTACAAAGAAAAACTCAACATTGACCTTCAGTGGAGCCTGACCGGTGGCTTTGGCACCTACGACACGGTGTTCCAGCCCGCGCTGGCAACCGGCCAGCTCCCCGACATGATCTTTACCCTGCAGGCCAACGAGGGCGAGCAACTGATCAAGCGGGCCGACAAACTGGTTCAGCCCTGGGATGACGCGTTGGCCAAGTGGGCCTCGCCCCAGCTCAAAGCCATTATGGCTTTCAACAAGGGTGAAGCCATGAACGCCTGGAAGGTCAAGGGTAAGACTTACGGGCTTGCAAGTCCGATGGCGGCCCCTGCAGCGCAGTTTCTCTGGATCCGGGCCGACTGGCTTGCCAAGGCCAAGCTCAAGGCGCCGACCAACCTGGCGGAACTGGAAAAGATCATGGACACGTTCATCAAGAACAACTACGGGAATGCGACAAACCCCTATGGAATCGCTCCCGATGGGGCGGCCATGACCCTCGTGTCAGGCCTCTTCCGGACTGCTCTTGGGTGGCAAGATGCCATGGAACGCAACGGCAAACTGATGCCCCTGGCGATTGAGCCCGAGCAGAAGGCGGCGTGGGCCAAGCTTGCCCAGTGGTACTCAAAAGGTTATCTGGCCAAAGACTACTTCACGAAGAAAGACGAGGATACCACCTCGGATTTCCAAACGGGGAAAGTGGGTATCCAGATTGGCAGCACGAACTGGCCCGACGGTTCGGTCGGCTCTAACTTCAAGAAGGCGAACAAAGACGTGGAAGTCATTGCCGTTCCGCTGTTTGGGGCTACCTCCAAGGGACCTCTGTGGGTCCGCGGTGCCGGGTACACGAACGTGCTGTGGCTCAACAAAACGGCCACTCCCGACAAGGTCGAGGCTATCGTGAAGATGCTGAACCTCAAGCTCGCGGCCTTCTCGTACAGCGCCAACAAACCGGCCTGGGCCTTGGATCCTTCGGTCTACGATAACGGTCCCGACGCGCAGGTGTTCTGGTCGGTGTTCCTGATCGGGCCTGATGATCCGGTGAGCGAAGCCGCCAAAAAGGCGGACTATGTCAAGTTCGCCAACCCCCGCGTTGCTCTCGACAAGATTCCCGCCCCCATCCGGGTCGATGTGAAGAAGTTCTACGACTGGGCCGACAAAGGTACTTCGGACGAGAACTACGTCGACAACTGGAAGTTCTTTACCATGGGAAGTGAGAAGGGCACGTGGGTCACCGAAGCCAACATGAGGGCCAAGAACCCCGAACGGTTCTACACAACGCCGTACTGGGGCAATGGCACCGAAACTTCGGTCAAGCAAGCAGCCAATCTCAGCTCCAAGTTCAATGAGCTGCTAACCAAGGCTGTCGTTGAGAACGCTGTCGAGAAGAGTTACGCCGATTGGACTGAGTTCTTCAACACCAATGGGGGAAAGAAGTCCTTTGAGGAAATGAACGCTGCCTACGTTGCCCTCAAGGCCAGCCGCTAGAATAGTTTCATAGTACATATCGCGGGGAGCTTGGCTCCCCGCGTTCTTTTCCGGGGGATTCATGGCTACTTTGAGACGACGTTCGAACATCCAACACAAAGTCGGGCTTCCCACGTGGCCCCTCCATTTGTTCCTGCTGCCGGGGGTAATTCTGCTCCTGATCTACAGCTATCTGCCCATGCTGGGCATTGTGATCGCCTTCCAGAATTTCGACTTGACGCTCGGCGTGTCGGCCTTTTTCGAGTCTGAATGGGTGGGGTTCCAAAACTTCACTGATCTGTTTTCCGACCCCAGTTTCGGCCGCGCCCTCGCGAACACTCTCGTGATCGCGAACCTCAAAATTCTTGTCGGGTTCTTTATCCCGATTATTTTCGCCCTGATGCTCAACGAGCTGCGCAGTCATCTGATCAAACGGGGCATTCAGACGCTGATCTACCTGCCGCACTTCTTGTCCTGGGTCATTGTTGCGGGCATGATGCGTGAGCTACTCGGGCTTGACGGCCTGGTAAACAACGTCGCGGTCTTTTTTGGACAGGAACCGCACGTCTTTTTGGGTGACAAGGAACTCTTTGTTCCCATTCTCATTGCTTCCAATCTATGGAAGGAGTTCGGCTTCAGCACTATTGTCTACCTTGCCGCCATCACAGCGGTGGATCCCGCTCTGTACGAAGCCGCGATGATGGACGGTGCCAACCGGTGGAGGCAAACCGTCAGTGTCACGTTGCCGGCCATGTTCCCCATCATCATTCTCACCGCCGTGTTGTCGCTCGGGCGGGTGACGAGTGCCGGCTTTGAACAGATTCTCAACCTGTACAACGAGCAAGTCTACGAGGTTGCCGATGTGATTGACACGGTCATTTACCGGCGCGGGTTCCTTCGAGCTGAATACTCCTTCGGTGCCGCCTTCGGACTTTTCAACTCGATCATCTCGTTCATTCTGATTGCAGCATCCTACCAGCTGGCCAGGAAGTGGGCCAAGTACGAGATCTTCTAGGAATTACCATGCAGAAAAAGTCAGCCGTCAAAATGGAAAAAGGGTACCGCTCGTTTGCGGTCTTCAATGGGGTCTTTTTGGTTCTCGTCGCCTTCATATGCGTTGTTCCCGTGATCAACGTGTTGGCAATTTCCTTAAGCAGCAGCACCGCTGCCCTGGGAGGCAAGGTCACGTTCTGGCCGGTCGACTTCACTGTTGACGCGTATCGGGCCATCATTTTCCGCGACAATGTGTTCATCAAGTCGTTCCTGATCGCCGTTGTCCGGGTGGTGATGGGGACGTCGCTGGGGATGCTGGTGGTGATCATTTCGGCGTACGCTTTGGCCAAGGATTCGAAATATTTCAAGGCCAGAAGCTTCTACGTCTGGTTCTTTTTTTTCACCACGCTGTTTTCCGGCGGTCTCATCCCCGGTTTTATCGTTGTCTTTTACACAGGCCTCTACAACAATCTGTGGTCGCTGATTATTCCCAGCCTCGTGAACGTGTGGAACATCGTGCTGATGCTTAACTACCTGCGGTCGTTGCCCAAGGAACTGGAGGAGGCCGCCATCGTCGACGGCGCCGGGCACTGGCTGCTGCTTTGGAAGATTATTGTGCCGCTGTCGACTCCCATTATCGCCACCTGTGCACTGTTCACGATCGTGGGGCACTGGAACGACTTTTTCACCCCTATGCTGTACCTCAAACAGGAAAACTGGCCTTTGCAGAGCTACCTGAACTCAATTCTGACCGTCGACGTGGCACGCTTTCGTCAGGTCACCGGCGGTACGACGGAAATGGACTTCTCGGCCCTTGCTCCCAAGACGCTGAAAGCAGCCATGATCTTTTTGGCCATGATCCCTGTGTTGCTGATCTACATCCCCCTTCAGAAGTATTTCACTCAGGGCCTTGTTCTCGGCAGCGTGAAGGGCTGAATACCATGATGCTTGTCAATATTCTCCACCGACCCGAACCGGGAGAACGGTTCCAGCTGTTCCTCATGGAACAGGAAATGTGTCACAACCTAGGGCTGAAAACGACGATTCTGGTAACGCCGATGGTCCTTCAGGATCCTCAGTTGTGCCACCAGATTGCCGAAAGCTGTGCGAAACACGGTGACGAAATCGGCCTGAGCTTTCACGGCTTGAACCGCGCCTATGGCCGAGAAGCGGCCGGGTATGGCATGGACGCGTTTTGGCTCTACAGCAAGGCAGACAAACTCCGGATCGCACAACAGATGGGAGACGACTTTAC
>JAIFLN010000032.1 GCA_020049045.1 Spirochaetota bacterium
TTTAACGAGGACAAAAAACGTGTGTTGGCCGACCAGTTGGACATTTTCGTCGAAAAAGGGTACGGGTGGGCCCAGTGGGGCTTCAAAGATATTGGCAACATGGGGTTGGTTCGACTCGATCCGGACGGACCCTGGATGCGGCTTATTGCCGATGTGATGAAACTCAAGAGCCGGTTTCATTCCGATTTCGACCCCATCGACAACGGTCCGTGGGATATGATTGACGTCCTGCGGCCGAACATCCGTTCCGGTTTCTACGATAGACGAGAAGAGGTTGAAGCCCGCGTCAAAGAAAACCTTTCTTCCGTCCTCGCCGAGGAACTGTGCAAAGACCTTTGCCGACGACTTGCCGGGATGGAGACCAAGGAGCTCGTGCTGGTTCTGTCAAGCTTTGACTTGGACAATTGCCTCGTCAGAGAAGATTGGAAGGCGCTGGTTTCGAAACGGTTGAAGAACCCCTGAGCCTAGTTGTACCCATGAAGAATCTCTTCCAAAAGTAGCATCCTTCATGTATACATGAAGGATGCTAGACAAATGGATCGAACGTCCCGATTATGTGAACCGAATTCGGCCCTTCTACCAGACAGACCTGATCAAGGTTCTGCTGGGGCAGCGCCGGGTCGGTAAGAGCGGTCTGCTCCATCTGATTCGAAATGAACTGGAAATCCGTTATCCAGGACTGTCGGTTCTCCATATTGAGAAAGAGAAGCTTGAGTGGTCGTTTCTGCAAACTGGCGCGGACCTGGTCGCTTTGGTTAAGGCCACCTGGCCTAAACCGTTACCTGGCCCCACTCGCCCTGTGCTTTTGATTGACGAGGTGCAGGAAATTGAGGACTTCGCGCCGGTTCTTCGCAGTCTGGCGGCTTCAGGGCTCTATGACCTGTACATCACGGGGAGCAACTCGCAACTCTTGTCGGGTGAAATGGCAACGCACTTCGCCGGACGATCCATCAATTTTGTGATTCACAGCCTTTCCTACCGGGAGTTTCTGGCCTTTCACGGTCGCCAGGACTCCGACGATTCCCTGGCGCTTTACCTGCGTTTTGGTGGAATGCCGTACCTGTGCCAACTCGGTTTGACGGCCGAGGTGGTGCACGAGTACCTGCAGAGTTTGGTTGATACCATTGTTCTGCGCGATGTGGTCGCACGGTTCCATCCGAGGAATGTGGGATTTCTGCGGCGCTTGCTCGACTATGTTGCCGACACCACGGGCTCGATTCTCAGTGCGAAAAGCATTGCCGATTTCCTAAAATCCCAGCGGATCAAAGCCACCCCCCAGCTGGTTCTCGACTACCTGGAGTTCCTTCAGGCGGCTTTCTTAGTTCAAAAGACAAACCGCTACGACATTGCTGGCAAACGACTGTTCGAAATCGGCGAGAAGTACTACTTCGAGGACTGGGGAATCCGCAACACCTTACGCGGTTATCAACAGTCCAGCCTGGGGCAGATTCTGGAAAACGCTGTCTGGCACCATTTGGTACAACAGGGTTGGCGGGTCCACACAGGCCGGTTGGCTGACCGCGAAATCGACTTCGTCGCAGAAAAGGGCGATGCTAAAGCGTACGTACAGGTAGCTCTGACGGTGAACGACCCTGCCACCCGGCAGCGGGAGTTTGGCAACCTATTGTCCATTGACGACAACTACGAGAAGTACGTCGTCAGCCTCGACAGCGTGCGGGCCGACGAGGCTGGCATCAAACACCTGGCTGCCCGCGAGTTTCTGCTGCTGACGTTGTAACAGGAGCCTTGAAGGGCTAACCGCCCTTTTCGTCACAACTGCACAGCGTTGAAAAGGAACCCGGAGGATCCCTACATCAACAAGAAGGAGATCAAGAAGTGAACGACAGCTGCCCCGTCCCCCTCATCGACAATCGTCATCGACTCGTTCCGGAGTTTGTCAAAACGGCTGAGACAACCTTCGGCTCAATCGGCTAAAACGACCTCGACTCCTTGGTCCTCGACAGCCTTGAGAAACTCGGGCGGGCTGGCTTGGTCTGTAACAATGGCATCCACCTCCTCCAAACGGACCACGGTCTTCAGCGACTCAATGTTGAACTTCGAAGAATCCACCAGGAGCACAACCTTTCTCGCGCAACGGATCATAGCCAGTTTTACTTCGATTTCGAGGGGGTTTGGATCGGTCAGACCCCGGTCCAGGGAAAGACCTGTACCCGAAAGGAAGAACACATCAGCAGCAAATCCATCGAAGAATTTATGTGCCTCTGGGCCAACGAACGTCAACGATGGTTTCCGGAGTATTCCGCCACAAACCATCACAGTAAGGTTTTGATCTGACTCGGAAGCGGCGTTGAGCGTGTTCAGACCATTTGTCAGAATCGTGATGCCCTGCCGACGTATGTGTCGAACCATGTGCATGACGGTCGTTCCGCCCTCAAGCAGTAGCACTTCACCATCTCGGATGAATCTCGCAGCGGCCACCCGCGCGATCCTGTCTTTAGTCTCGCCGTTGAGGAAGGATTTGGACTGGAACCCTTCTTCCGCTCCCCCAACCTCAACCCTCGACACGCCGCCGTGGACCTTCCGGATCCGACCCTGTTCATGCAACAAGGTGATGTCTCGCCAAAGGGTCATCTTGGAGACGGGCACTACCTTGAGCAGCGCCTCGATGGTTACGGAGCCCTGGTCCTTGACCAGTTTCTCAATCAGGGTCTGTCGCTCAGCAAATATCATGGGACGAGATTACTGCAATTTTAAGGGAAAAACAACACGTATCATTATATATCATACAAGTGATATCTTACGATATTTATTGACAACAAATAACATCAGGGTTTAACATACAACCAGTCAATCGTCTGGATCGCCAGACAAAGGAAGGTACTTATGAAGATATTTCATTCGTTGTGTACGATCGTTCTCTTGGTGTCCGCTCTCCTGCTCATTTCGGGCTGCGCCCCCCAGAAGGTGGATCAAGGTCCAATCGTCCTCAAGTTCATCACCGACCAAGTTGCGGAAGGCGACCCCGGTGCCGATGCGATTAAGCACCGGGTCACCGAGTTCAACGCACTCAACCCCACCAAGGTCACCGTCGAGATCGTCGCGATACCGGAACACACCCAGATGATTAATCGCCTACAGACCAACGTCGCCTCGGATACCCCGATGGACCTGTTCTGGGTGATCGACAACATCCGATCCGACAAGTTCTGGGCCAAGGGCTACTTGGCCGACTTGACCCCCGTCGTTGACAAGGAGTTCCGAAGCTACAAGTCTGAGGAACATTGGACCGATGTGACTGTCGACGGCCAGGTTCAGGCCATCCCCTACTTCAGCACCCTCGTGGGCATGTACTATAACAAGGAAATCTTCGCCAAGGCCGGCGTCACGCTTCCCTTGAAGACCTGGGACGACTTCTTCGCCGCCGGTGATAAAATCAAGGCGGCCGGTTACGTCCCGATCGCTCTGGATACTCTCAATACGGCTTGGCTGACGATGCTTACTTACTCCGCCTATGTCGGCGGCGAGCTGGGCCCTGAGTACCTGACGGGACGCACGACCTTCTCCGACCCCGTTTTCACTCGAGGTGCCGAGTTCCTCAAGAAACTCAAGAAATACACCACCAGCGATGTCGTCGGCGTCATCTACAACGTGGCGGCGAATTACTTCATACAGGGCAAGGCCGCAATGATCCCCAACGGAGGCTGGATGATTGGCCAGTTCGACAAGGATTTCAGCAAGAAGGTCGGCGTTATGCCGTTCCCTGGGCAGCCCGGTAAGTCGGAACAAGTGGTTATCGACGGTCCCATCGCCAAGCTTGCTACTTCGAAGCTGGCCGCGAAGGATCCCGCCCGGCTGGCAGCCATCGGCGAATTTATGAAATGGTTCAGCAAACCCGAAAACATCCGCAAAACGATCATCGAGAGCGGGCTGTCGTACACAGGAACGGTCAAATTCGGCCCAGACGACCCGATCAACCCCATCCTCGCCGAGCTGATCAACTCGGCCGCCTCGGCGAGCTTCGCGATCCCCCGGATCCGCGACACCGTACCCCAGGGCTTCTACACGGGATTTGAGGAAGAGATCGCGAAGTTCTGGAATGAGACGACTGACACTGAGAAGTTCATCGCGAACCTGAACAAGAAGACCTTCGAGAACTAGTCCCTCGACACAACCTGGGCGGTCCCGGCTCCCTGCGGGACCGCTTTTTCGCGGAGGCTCATCCATGATCAATAACGCGCTCTATCCGAGGGTGTGGAGCTTCGTCTTCATCTTCCCCGCAGTTCTCCTGGTCCTTGTCTTCTTCCTGTTTCCGGTGCTGTTTCTGATCGGGACCAGCCTGACCAACTGGACCGGCGGCACGTTTGCGACCACCGATTTTGTCGGGGTCAAGAACTACGTTTCGCTGGGCGGCAACGAGGATTTCTGGGCCTCGACATCCAACACCGTGATCTGGATGCTCTCGGCTGTGATCATTCACGTGCCATTGGCATTCCTGGTGGCCTTGATCCTGTTCCGCAAGCCCAGGGGCTGGAAACTGATGCGGATCGCCTACTTCTTCCCCCAGATCGTTGCCCCAATGGCTATGGCCTTTCTGTGGATCTTCATCTTCAATCCGAATTTCGGCGTCGTGAACCCTGTGCTCGAGGGACTGGGGCTGGGCGGTCTGAGGTCGAATTGGCTGGGAAGCCCCAACACGGCTCTGGGCTCGATCATCTTCTCTTGGATCTTCAACATTGGCTTCTTCATGGTCATCTTCCTTTCGCAGTTGGGCACGATTCCCAACGAGCTCTACGAGGCTGCCGAGATGGACGGGGCTAACATCGTCCAGAAGGATTGGCATATCTCCTTGCCCATGATGCGCGGGACGATCGGCGTCACGATCCTGCTGGCGCTCACCAACGCCTTCAAGGCTTTTGAGCTGCCCTACATCATGACTGGCGGCGGGCCGGGTGCCTCGAGCCAGATTCTGCCCATCTTCATGTACAAGCAGATGCTCGAGAACAAGGCCGGGCGCGCGAACGCGTTGGGCCTGATCATCCTGGTTCTGGGCACAGCCGTCGTGCTGGGCGTCATGAAGTTCACCAGACTTCGAAAGGAGGCCTGAGGTGGAAAACGCCCTGCGCCCACAATTGGTTCTCCGGTCGGTGTTCCTAGTTCTGAAGTGGGTCTTGCTGACCTTCCTGCTGCTCATCACGCTCATGCCCTTGGTTTGGACGTTGGTCTCGTCGCTCAAGACCAATGAGGAAATCTGGTCGTCGGCGTTCTCCTTGCCCGCGCGCCTGAGCCTCGACAACTACGCGAAGGCCATCCGCCTGGACGGGTTCTTCCAGGCCTTCGGAAACACCATCTTGGCTGCCGTAGTGTCGACGGCCATTGTCGGGTTTATCGCTGCGATGGCTTCGTTCGCTCTGTCGGGTCAGTTCAAGGGTTCCGGCATCCTTTTCGGCATCCTCATCGCCGGGGTCTACATTCCAATCAACGCGTTCATGCTGCCCTACTTCGCGATTGCGCGGTGGACAGGCCTTTACGATACCCTAGCCATCCTGATCATCGTCTACACGGCGATCGGGTTGCCGCTCTCGGTTCTGATCATCCGCAACTACATGAGCACCATTCCCCGGGAGATTGAGGAGTCGGCGCTCATCGATGGGTGCACCTACCCAATGAGGTTCTGGACCATCATCTTGCCGCTGACCGCGCCCGGGATCATGGCGGCGTCGATCTTCAACTTCATCGCCGCTTGGAACGAGTTCTTCTTCGCCCTGCTGCTGACCGTAGAGAAGCAGTCGCGCACCCTGCAGGTCAGCATTCGGTTCTTTTCAGGCGCGTTCACCAACGACTACGCTTCGATCTTCGCTACGCTCGTCCTCTCAATCCTGCCCACCGTTATCGCCTACGTGTTGTTCCAGAACCGGATCATCTCCGGCCTGACCAGCGGCGCTCTCAAAGGATAGTCCATGAATCCCAGAACCATCGATTTCCGTCATCAGCCAACGGTCCAGCAGGCCTGCCTTGGCTTCGCCGACGACCCGTTCAAGACCATCGTCCGAGAGGACGGCAGCCTGAACTACCACTACGCCGGTCGAAACGACTTTTCCGAGGAGCGACTGAAGTACTACGAGTCGGTTTCGCCCTGGCATCGACCGACGAACGGCAACCACGAGTTTCTTCACCGGCTGAAGCCCCGCTTCACTCACCGCGACATGCTGGTGTCCCGCACCCAAGACCACGGGGATCCTCGGGTCGCATTGGTCCGCACGCTCGAACAGTTCGAGAACTCGTCGCTGGAGTGGGAATGCTTCGCCTACCAGGATCAGAAGGCGGGAGTCCGCGCCGACGTGGTGCTCTGGACGCTTGCGGCCCAGCCCGGGTTTGGCCACGCAGCCTCGCGTGTGGAGTTGGAGCTGCACGGCGAGCGTAAGAGCGCCCCGCTGGTGATCTCTTGGTCGGAGGGCTCGACCCACAACTCGGTCGAGGGGCTCCGCCTGGTTGGCACCAACCAGAACGCATTCCTCACCGAAGGCCAGACGCGCAAGGGTCTGTTCGTCATCCTCCAGAAGGGGGAGCTGCGGCCCGAAGTGGTGGACCTGGCCTGGGGGCTGTTCGCCCGAGAGCAGTGCCGCCAGTACTGGACCAACCTGAGGCCGCTTCGCCACGCCTTCCAGATTCCCGACGCCTCGATCCAGGACATGGTCGAGGCCTGCGCCCGGAACATCCTCCAGGCCCGCGAGGTCCACGACGATAACAAGGTCTTCCAGGTCGGGCCGACGATCTACCGTGGCCTGTGGACGGTGGACGGCCATTTCCTGCTCCAGGCCGCCCATCTGATGGGCCGCCAGCAGGAGGCCTTCGAGCAGGGGTTGACGGCGATTCTGAGGCGGATCCAGCCCAACGGCTCGGTGGAGCTCATCCCCGGTCACCTCAAGGAGACGGGAATCGCGATCGCCACCATCGTCCGTCAGTGCGAGCTTATGGGGCGAGACGACCGGCTCCGCGAGTTGTGGCCAACGATCCTCAGGGGAGTGGATTACCTGGACGGGCTGCGCGGCCAGGCCCGCGAGCTGGGGCCCGAGTACCCCGCCCGCGACCTGTTTCCGCCGGCCATCATTGACGGCGGCATCGAGGGGCCCTTTCCCGACTACACGACGCCGGCCTGGATCCTGGTCGGCCTCAAGGAGGCCCGCGACGCCGGACGCCGCCTCGGCCTGCCCCGGACCGATGCGATCTCGCTGTTCTATGACCAGGTGCGCGAGGCCTTCCTTCGGTACGCCGACAGGGACCGCAAGGTCACCCCCGAGGGCATCCCCTACCTGCCAATGATCATGGTCCCCAACGACTACAACCGGCCTCAGTCGGCCACCTGGGCCCTCGCCCAGGCGATGTACCCCGGCGAGGTGTTTCCTCCCGAACACGAACTGGTGCGGGACCTGCTGCATCTGCTCGACTCGATCGACGACGAGCAGGGTCTCCCCATCGAAACCGGCTGGATCCACGACCAGGCGATCTGGAGTTACTCGGCCATGTTCTACGCCCAGGTCTGGCTCTACGCTGGGCGGGGCGACAAGGCCGTCGACTACCTGTACGCGTTCGCGAACCACGCCTCGCCGGCCCGCGTCTGGCGCGAGGAGCACACTCTGACGTCCAGCCATAGCTCCGAGTACTGCGGCGATATGCCCCACAACTGGGGATCGGCTGAGTTCATCCGTTTGGTCCGTAACCTGCTGATCCTCGAAAAGGCGGGAGGCCTGGAACTGCTGGCCGGACTACCGCCGGAGTGGTTGCCTCGCGAGGGCATGGACTTGGTCCTCGAAGACAGCCCGACCCGCTACGGCCTGGTCAGCCTTCGGTTGAGCGCGGTCGGCGACGCCTTCCGCCTGACCTACCGCCGCCAACCGGGGGTCATCGAACCCTCGTTCGTCACCCTGAACTGGCAGGGGGCACCGTTTGCCGGCGGGGTTTTGGTCGCCAGCCGCGAGACCACCCTTGACTTGCCGCGAAGGAGCACCCGATGAGAAACATCACGTTTGAGCACGCGCCGCCGATCCAGCAGGCGACGACCTGTTTTCCCGACGATCCTCACAAGAGCGTTGTCCGCGAAGACGGAAGCCTGAACTACGCCTGGCAGGATCCGGTTCCCTTCGAACATCGGACCGAGTTCTGGAAGCACCGCACAGCCTACCACGATTTCGGCGACCCTGGAGAGCACTTCCGCGTCCGACTGAAGCCGAAGTTCACCCACCGCGACCGCTTGGTCCGCGCCTCCCAGAGCATGGAAGGCGCACGGGTCCCGATCATCCGGCAGGTGGAAGTGTACGAGCACACCCGCTTCGAGTGGACGATCGCCTCGATCCGGACCCCCGGCTGCCGGGCGGACCTGGTCGTTTGGACGCTGGAGGCCTCGGCCGACTTCGGCCACGCTCCCTCGCGGACGGAACTCGACCTGATCGGCGATCCGAGCTTAGTTCCCCCGATCGTGGAATCTTTGGGGACGACCGCCTACTGGACGAACGAGGGCCTACAACTCCCGGGTCTGACCCACTTCGCCCGCCTCAATGCCGGCGAACGGCGGGAGGGCGTCTTCGCGATCGTGCTCCATGGCAAGCTTGACCCGGCGACGGTCACCGTCGCCTGGGCCCGCGGGCAGATCGACCAGGTCCGCGCGTTCTGGAACGCATACCCTCTGCTGAAGCGGAAGATCTCGATTCCCGACGCCTCGATCCAGGATATGCTCGAGGCGTGCGCCCGGAACATCCTGCAGGCCCGTGAGAGCGACAAGGGCGTCACCGAGTACAAGGTGGGGCCAACGATGTACCGCAGCCTGTACATGGTCGACGGCTACTTCTTGCTGGAAGCCGCACACATGCTCGGGGATGGGAACCTCGCCTTCCAGCAGGGCATCCTGGCCATCCTTCGTCGGGGCCGCAGCGACGGTTCGATGCAGATCATCCCCCAGCACTACAAAGAAACCGGCATCGCGATCGCAACCCTAGTGCGTCAGTGCGAGTTGTCCGGTGATGACAGCCGACTCACCGAGCTGTGGCCGACCATCTTGCGCGGTGTCGACTATCTGAGGGAACTGCGCCGCCAGGCCCGCGAGCTGGGTCCCGACTATCCGGGCTACAGACTGTTCCCCCCGGCGTACCTGGACGGAGGCATTTCAGGGCCGTACCCCGACTACACGACGCCGGCCTGGATTCTGGTCGGGCTGAAGTTCGCCGCCGAGGCCGGACGCCGACTGGGCCTGGCCCGGATCGCCGAAATCGCCGAGCTGTTCGACGAGGTCGACCAGGGCTTCACCGCCGCTGCCCGCAGGGACCGCAAGCTCACCCCCGACGGCATTCCCTACGTGCCGATGATCATGGAGCACCGCGATTTCAACAAGCCGCAGAGCGCGACCTGGGCGTTCGCCCAGGCCATGCATCCGGGCGAGGTCTGGGCTCCCGACCACGAGTTCGTGCGCGATCTGCTGCGGCTTCTCGACAGCGTCGACGGCGAGCAGGGGATCCCCCAGGAGACCGGCTGGATCCACGACCAGGCCGTCTGGGGCTATTCGGCGATGTTCTACGCACAGGTGTGGCTGTACGCCGGCAACCCGGGCAAAGCCATCGACTACCTGTACGCCTTCGCCAACCACGCCACGCCGGCTCGAGTCTGGAGGGAAGAACAGGGGCTGACCGGCAGCCACAACGGAGACTATTGCGGCGACATGCCCCACAACTGGGCCAGCGCCGAGTTCATCCGCCTGGTGCGCCACGCCATCGTGCTCGAGAAGGCCGGCGGGCTGGAACTACTGGCGGGATTGCCCGACCAGTGGCTTCCCCGCGACGGAGTGGACCTGTTGTTCGAGGACACCCCGACCCGTTACGGGGCAGTGACGCTCCGGCTGACGCGCACCTCCGAGGGCGCTTTCGCCCTCGAGTACCGCCGCGTCCCCGGGGCCGTGGAACCGCTTTCGGTCGTCCTCCATTGGGATGACACCAAGACCATCCTGCCCGCCACTGCGGGGGTAGCCCAAACCTTTAAGGAGACTCTGAAATGACGATGGTCGATATCCGCGCCCGCGGAGTCGAATACGCGGGTTCACGCCTGCTCGGCGCCCCGGTCACGCAGCTCACCCGCACGATGGCTCACATGGAAGGGGTCTTCGCCGACGCCGCAGCTTGGCGCAGCCGCGGGCCCGACGAGGTGCTGTACACGGTCGACACCTACGCCCCCGTGACAGCAGGAACCGAGGGGGGACTGCTGTTCGGCATCACCCACATCCATCCGGGCGCCGTGGGAGACGAGTTCTTCCTGACCAAGGGACACCTGCACACCATCGGCAACCGGGCCGAGTTCTACTGGGGCATCGCCGGCCACGGCCACCTCGTGCTCAGGTCGGCCGGGGGCGAGGCTTGGGTCGAAGTGGTGTCACCCGGATCGCTGCACTACATTCCCGGCCACACGGCGCACCGCCTGGTGAACTCCGGAAGCACCATCCTCGACGTGGGGGCCTGCTGGCCGGCCGACTCGGGCCACCAGTATGGCATCCTCGAGTCGGGAGGCTTCGGAATCCGCATCCTGCGCGGACCTTCCGGTCCCCGGGTGACCCAGGAATGAAGACCCCGGTGGTGCTCGCCATCGACCTTGGCGGATCCGAAATCAAGCTGGGCCTGATAAAGGGCTCGGTCGTAGAGCGACAGTGGAACCTGAAGGCCGACAACCAGTCGGGACTCGCGACGTCCCTTGAAAGGATCTCCGAATCGGTCGGGCGCACGCTCGAAGGGACTTCGTTCGAGGTGGCGTCGGTTGGCTTCGGGTTCCCAGGCCTGGTTGACTCCAAAAAAAACAGAATCATCGGCAGCAACGGCAAATACCCGGATGCGGCCGATATAGACCTCGCGCTATGGGCAAGTCGCTCGTGGAAGGCGGAGCTGGTCCTCGAAAACGACGCCAAACTCGCCGCATTGGGGGAGTGGCGCTTTGGTGCTGCCGTGGGAACGCAGAACTCGGTCACGGTGACCTTCGGCACGGGAATCGGCACAGGAGTTGTCCTCGACGGACGGTTGCTGGGTGGAGCCACCCAGCGTGCCGGCAACCTGGGGGGGCACTTTCCACTCAGCTGGTCGACCGAGGTACTTTGCAGCTGCGGCAACCGAGGCTGCGCCGAGGCGTTGGCCTCATCTTGGGCACTCAGACGCGACCTTCAGGCCTCGCCCCCGAAGGGCGCCTTGCGCAGCCACGACCCGACCCGGGTCGGGTACAAACAGGTGTTCGACGCCGTCCGCGAAGGAGACGAGGAGGCCACCGCGATCCTCGGCCAAACGCTTCGTGTCTGGTCTTCCTTGTTGGTGGCTCTTGTCCATGCCTACGACCCCGAGGTTGTTGTCCTTGCGGGGAATATCATGAAGGCTGAAGACCTGTTGCTTCCCTCCGTGCGGACCTACGTTGCCACCCACGCCTGGACTCCCGGGCGCTCCGTTGACGTGCGCGTCGGACTGTGCGGGGAGTCGGCGGCTCTGTTGGGCGCAGGGTTTCTGGCGGACGCCCGTGGCTAGATTCCTGCACGCTGACAACCTCGGTTTCTCGCTGCTGCAGTGGTTTTACTGGTCGGGTGCCGGGTTGGTCTTCACCTTCCTGCCTGCCTACTACCAGAGCCTCGGCTATTCGGGCAGCCGGATCGGTTGGGCCATGAGCTTGGTCTCGGCGGCTCCTCTGCTGGGACAACCGTTGCTGGGAATGTGGTCTGACAAACTGAGGCGCAGCACACCTGTGCTCCTATGGGGCTTGGCCGTTGGCGCTGCCTTCACTGGTATCCTCGGATTCTCCTGGGTGTCGTTCGCCGCGATCACGCTGTTCGCCGTTCTGGCATCGCTCGCCCTCCAGTCGCTGCCTCCGCTCATCGATCACTGGACCCTCGACCAGACACGCCTGTTCAAAAACCTCGACTACGGTTTCTCGCGCTCGATGGGGTCGGTAGGCTACTCCGTGACGATGGTTCTCGCCGGCCTCGCTTTCGACCAGTGGGGCCTTTCGCTCATGTTTCCATTGGGTGCCGTCTTCTTTGTTCTAAGTGGCGGGCTGGTGCTTTCCATCCACCGGCGAAGCGCCCGGCGTGAACCCCTGGAGCCGCCGACCCACGAAGCTGTCACGAAGATTCGCGAGTCGTTCTTCAGTCGGGAAATGGTCAGCCTTCTGCTCTTGGCGGTCGTGGCCTTCACCGCGCTCCGCACCGTGCCGATCTTCCTCCCACTGCTCATTTCGAACCTAGGGGGAACCAACGCCGATCTCGGTTTCAGCTTTGGCATCATGGGAATGAGCGAGGTCCCCTTCATGATCCTATGCTCGTGGCTCCTGCTGCGGATGTCGGACACCAGGATTATCCTACTATCCTTTGTCTTTTTTCTGGTCCGCATCGTCGTTCACGTGATCGCTCCAAGCCCCGAGTGGGTCATCGCGGCACAGGCACTCCAGGGACCAAGTTTCGGCTTGTTCCTTCCGGCTTTTGTTCATCTGCTCTTCCGGATCTCCCCCCCGGGGTCGAAAGCTTTCGCTCAAACGGCAGGAAGCCTTGCCACATTCGGTCTGGGAAGCGTTTTCGCCAGCGCGTTGGGAGGTTTTCTGATCGAAGCCATCGGAATCGTGCCGATGTACGCCTCCATGAGCCTGTTGATGGCCGTCACCGTTGTCGGCTTCTACTTCTTTCAGGTCCGCCCAGTCTCGGGACGGATTCCCGCCACAGGAGAACTTCTATGAGTCAAAAACGCTACCGGGACTCGCGCCCTAACTACGATAAGGAGCCCGAAATCATCATCAACGGCTGCGACGGCCAGGCATGGTCAGGCTGGGCCGCCATTGGCGCAGAGCTGGCCTCCGCCGTGCGCCTGCAGGGACGGACCGTCGTCGTCGTCGACTTCTACTCGGCTGTCGACGAGAAGGAAGTCCTTTCAGCTCTGATGGACAGCCTTCACCCGGTTCTCATTGTTGACGCCAGACAGGGGCTATTGCCCGAGTCGGCCATCGAGGATTTGATCCGGCGAGAACTCTCGGACGACCGGGTATTTGGACACATGACACAGTTGAGCATTAGTGATTTCTTCGCCCCGGCCAAGCTGCGGAAGCTCTCGCAGCAAGTGGCCTCCGTCGAAAGCGGGCTGGTTCTGGTCTACGGCACGGGCGCTGCGCTCATCCACCCCGGCGATCTGCTGGTCTACGCCGACATGGCCCGCTGGGAGATCCAGCTCCGCTACCGGCGAAAGGAGGCCCTCAACTGGGGTTCGACCCGCAGCGACGAGGTTCTGCGGCAGTACAAGCGGGGTTTCTTCATCGAGTGGAGAATCCTTGACCGCCACAAGCGCGCGCTGTTCGCGCGGATGGACTACGTTCTGGACACCAACCGCAAGGGGGCGCCGGCCATGATGACCGGCCGCGCACAGCTCGAAGGCCTGCGCCAGGCGGCGAGCCGACCGTTCCGGCTCGTGCCGTTCTTCGACCCCGGGGTGTGGGGCGGCCAGTGGATGAAAGAGGTCTGCCAGCTCGACCCGACGCCCCCCAACTACGCCTGGTGTTTTGACTGCGTACCCGAGGAGAACAGCCTACTCTTGAGAATTAGTGGTGTGCGGCTCGAGATTCCCTCGTTGAACCTAGTTCTGCAGCAACCCCAAGCGTTACTGGGTGAGAAAGTCCACGCTCGTTTCGGCGCGGAGTTCCCTATCCGGTTCGACTTTCTGGATACCATGGACGGGGGCAACCTGAGCCTGCAGGTCCATCCCCTGACCGAGTACATCCAGGAAAACTTCGGAATGCACTACACCCAAGATGAAAGCTACTACATCCTCGACGCCGCCGAAGGTGCCGAAGTCTACCTGGGGCTGGCAGCCGGGGCCGACCACGCAAGCCTGGCCGCTGACTTGAGGACGGCCCAATCCGGCGGTACTCCCTTCGAGGCCGACCGGTACATCAACCGCCTCCCGGCCAAGAAACACGACCACTTCCTGATCCCTGCGGGCACCATCCACTGCTCCGGCAACAACTCGATGGTGCTGGAAATCAGCGCGACCCCCTACATCTTCACGTTCAAACTTTGGGACTGGGGGCGATTGGGCCTGGACGGCAAGCCCCGACCCATCCACCTCGAGCACGGCTTGGCGAACATCCAATGGGATCGCGACGAGGCCTGGGTCGCACAGAACCTGGTGAACCGCATCGAGCCGATCGCCTCGGGGCCGGGCTGGACCGAGGAGCGTACCGGACTGCACGAGCGCGAGTTCATCGAGACCCGTCGGACCTGGTTCGAGGGACCAGTGGAGCACCACACCGGCGGAGGCGTGAATGTGTTGAACCTGATCGAAGGCGACAGTGCCTGGGTCGAGAGCCCTACTGGCGCGTTCGAACCTTTCGCGGTGCATTACGCCGAGACCTTCGTGGTCCCGGCGTCCGTGGGTGCCTACATTGTTCGTCCTGCTGAAGGGAGCATCGGCCGCTTGGCGACGCTCAAAGCCTGGGTCAGGACATGAAAGGATACCACCGATGAACTTCCACCCCGGCTTCGACATCAGATACCAGGCCTCACCCCTGGGCTTCACATACGGCGAGGGTGTCTTCGGCCCGGTACCCGAGCTGAGGACCCTCGAGGCCATCCGAAAAAGCCTCAGGGATCCCCGGTGCCAAGGGCCCGATGTTGTCTACGCGATTGCCATGGACGTAGGCAAGCAGGAACACCGAAGTGCCCTCGCGGCCCAAATGTTGCTCTACGGCACCGTGACCTACGCCGCCGGGAAGCTCGGCCGCGAGCCCGTGCGAAGCCAGGGCCACGTCCACCGGAGGTCGACCCACAGCGGTTGGTCGCCTCCGGAAATCTACGAAATATGGTCGGGACGGGCCGTGATCTACCTTCAAGAGAGCGCCGACGACAATCCCGGACGTTGCTACGCTGTCGAGGCGGGCCCTGGCGAAGTCGTGGTCGTGCCACCCGGTTGGGCGCACATGACGATCAGCGCCGATCCGAACTCGCCGCTTACCTTCGGTGCTTGGTGCGACCGGGAATACGGTTTCGAATACGACCAGGTTCGGGGCCACGGGGGCCTGGCTTGGTTCCCGGTCTTCGACGACACCGACCACTTGGTCTTCGAAGCCAACCCCGCCTACTTCAGCTCACCACTGGTTCGTAAGCCCCCCGGGGACTACTCGCGGTTGGGAATTCGCACGGGGGTTTCGATCTACCGGCAGTATGAAGACGACCCCCAGACCTTTCAGTTTGTCTCCCAGCCAGCCTTGATGGCCGAGGTCTGGAAATCCTTCACCCCTTGAGGCACCTATGTTGACTCTGGAAAACGAGCATCTGATCGCTACCGTCGCCCCCAAGGGGGCGGAGGTTCAGCGCCTGTTTGGAAAGCACACCGGCCTGGAGTACCTCTGGGGCGGACGGGCCGACGCCTGGCCCCGGCACTCGCCGCTGCTCTTCCCTTTCATCGGAAGCCTAACCCAGGGGAAGTACCTCCTGGACGGAAAGACCTGGTCGATGGGTTCCCACGGCTTCTGCCGCGACGCCGAGTTCAAGGTCGCCGAATCCGGACCGACCAGCGCGCGGTTGGTGTACACCGACAGCGAGGCCACCCGAAGTCAGTACCCGTTCGCCTTCGTGCTCGAGGTCGGCTACGAGCTGGTGGGTGATGGTCTGAAGACCACTTGGACCGTCACGAACCTGTCTGCCACTCCGATGCCGTTCTCGATCGGCGCCCACCCGGGGTTCTCGACCAAGATGCTGCCCGCCGACCAGTTCAGCGACTACAGCCTCCAGTTCTCCCGGCCCGAGTCGCTCCAAGCGCTCGAGTGGAACGAGCCCACGCTGCTTCTGAAGCGAAGCGTCAAGGACTATGGGGTGTCGGACCGGCTGGAATTGAAGCACGAACTGTTCGACGCCGTGGCCCTCGTCTTTGAAGGCATCCAGAGTCCGGTCACCCTGAAGTCGCGCGTCCACGGCCACGGAGTCAGGTATGAGTTTCCCGGTTTCCCGTGGATGACCGTCTGGTCGCCTAAGGGCAAGCAGGCCGATTTCGTGTGCCTGGAACCCTGGTTCGGCATCCCCGACTACGAAGATGGTCCGTTCGAGGCCAAGGCCAAGCGTGGAGTGCGTTGGCTCGAACCTCGGGATCAATTCAAGGCCGAGCAGCGTTGGCACGTGTTCTAGCAGGCGCTCGAATTCGTGTGGTTCTATTGGACCCACAGGGTTGTAGACTTGGCCTCTTACTTGGACGCCTGCGTGCAACCCACTCTTAAAAAAACAGCGCAGTTTATCTCCCGGATTTGATCGTTATTCGTGCAACGCGTTGGCAATCTATCTTTTTTGGCCAGCGATTGCAGTGGAAAGCCTGGAGCCGGGTATATTTTGCCCTTGAACGCCGGCATCAGTATCTTGTGGGTGGGAGAATTATTGTAAGAACTAACGCCGCCTGGGCCGCACTAGCCTGCAAGTCTCTGAATTATCGTACGGTTCGTGGGTTATTTTTGGCAAAAAACTCATCCGGCGAGCAGTCGATGCCGGGGTTAACTTTCTGGACAACGCCGAAGGTTATGCCTCGGGCATGAGTGAGTCGTTGATGGACACGGCTCTTGCGAGTTATCATCGCGAGGACTTGGGGCGGTTCCGGCCCCAATCATTCTAGTGAGGTTCTAGCGTCGCACATGTATATGAACGCCTTCACTCCCCAGTGGTTTCTGCTGGCTTTTCTTCCCCTCGTCTACACCGTAGCGATCTTCCTTCCTCTGATCTTTATCACGGTTTCCAGTTTCAAAACGAGCGATGAAATCTTCTCCACACCTTGGGCCTTCCCCACAACCTTCGACCTGTCGATTTACGGGGAACTGCTGGGAAAATACCGGCTTGCCCAGGGCCTGTTCAACAGCGTTTATTACGCTTCGGTCAGCGGTGTCGTCGCGATCGGCGTCTCCCTCTGCGCGGCCTACGCCCTCACCCGCATGAAATTCAAAACCAACGCCTTTTTCATGGCGCTTGTCCTGCTGGGCATTATGATTCCCGTCCATTCGGAACTGGTGCCGCTCTATGTCATGTTCGTTAAACTGGGAATCCATGAACCGCAATTTTCTCTCACCGCCATTTATGCCGCCTTTTCGATTCCGGTGACCACCCTGATTCTGGCAGGATACATCCGGTCCATACCCCTGGCCTTGGAAGAGTCGGCCGTCATCGAC
>JAIFLN010000145.1 GCA_020049045.1 Spirochaetota bacterium
CTGATGTAAGTCTGGAGGGCCGTATTGAAGTCCTCACCTCGGATGGCCATTCCCACCGCGAACCCAGCAATGATGTTCACCAAGGTGATCAAAAGTCCAACCTGAACGTTTCCTTGCACGAATTTGGAAGCACCGTCCATGGCGCCGAAAAAATCGACTTCCTGCTGGAGTTCACTCTTGCGTTTTAAGGCTTCTTCCTCCGTGATCGAACCACTGGAAAAACTGTTGTCGATGGTCATCTGTTTTGCGGGGAGACCGTCAAGGGTGAACCGGGCCGCGACTTCTGCAACCCGGGTGGCTCCCTTGGTGATGACCAAAAACTGCACAGCCAAAAGAATCACAAAGATAATGACGCCGACTACAAGGTTGGTGGCATCAGCCTGCCCTTGCCTGCCTCCGACAACGAACGAGGCGAAGGCTTTGATAATCTGGCCGTCAAAGTCAGCACCCATCGTCAAAATCAGACGCGTGGTGCTGATGTTCAGGGCCAAGCTGAAAACGGTTGTCACCAGCAGAAGCGTCGGGAACAGCGTAAAGTCGAGAACCCGTCTGGTGTAAATGACGACAAGAATAATCAGAACCGAAAGGAGAAGGTTGACAGACAAAAGCACATCGACCAGAAACGTGGGCAAGGGAATGATCAGCGCCAGAACTACTGAAACGACACCGGCGGCAACAAAGGCGTCGGTCCTTCCCTGGGCGAACGATGAACGGAACGTGGAAACAAAATCGCTCATGCCGCCTCCTTATGAAACCACGGCGCGAACTTTGCCGTTGAGTTTGTAAATTTCCGCTAGAATCCTGCTGACCAATTCCCAGTATTCCTGGGGGATTTGATCACCGATATCAACTGCCGCGTAAAGCGCCCGGGCCAAAGGCTTGTTTTCAACCAGAGGAACCCCGGCACCGGCGGCAATTTCCTTGATTCTCTGAGCAATAAGATCCTGTCCCTTGGCAATCACCGTGGGGGCTGTCATGGTCGCCGCGTCCCATTGGAGTGCTATGGCGAAGTGGGTCGGGTTTGTGATAATGACGTCCGCTTTGGGGACGTTCTGCATCATGTTCCGCCGAAGAATTTCGCGCATCCGTTCACGCAGCCGGCTGCGGATGAGCGGATCACCTTCCTGCTGCTTGCGTTCTTCTTTTACTTCCTGCAGGGACATTTTGAGACTTTCACGGTGCTGATGCCGTTGAAAAAGGTAATCAGGGACCGACAGAATCAACATCAGCACGGCACTTTGCAGAACGATGTTCAAACCAATGCGCCACAAGGTTTCCGCCGCCAAACCGAAGGAGACATGGAGCAGGTTCAGCAGATGAACCCATTCCGACTGGATATTGATGATGGTCACCACAGAAATGATGGCCACCTTGACCAGTTGCTTGGCGACGTTGAACAGAGCCTCGGTGCTAAAAAGTGACCGCTTGAGCCACTGACCGAACTTGGGAACGATGCGGGTGAAGTCAGGGGTGATCGGTTTGGTTGTGAACAAGGCCCCGACCTGCAGAAGGTTCGCACCGACAGCGGCCACCAGGGCGACAATCAACACAGGAACCAGCAGTCGGGCCATATACGTGAAGAAAGTTCCGGAAATAGGTCCACCGCCAGTGATAGGGTCAGCCGTCGTTGCTTGGACGAAGTAATAACGCGTCATTTCCATCATGGTCTGCCATAGGGAACCGGCTAAAAATGTGATCAGGACCATGGGAAGCAACAAAACGATGGCGGCTGTGATATCGGGAGACTTGGCAACCTTCCCTTCTTGCCGGGCTTTGCGGATTTTGGCTTCGGTGGGATCCTCAGTGCGTCCCTCATCTTCGGCGGCAAACCGCTGTAGATCCCAGGCAAAGACGGTGGCGGACCTGGTCTGCCAGGGAGCCGATGTCACGGGTACAAACAGGCTCATCGTATCACCCCCGCCGGGGACAGGCCGTTGAACAGCGTCTGTATGGAGTCAAACCCCTCACTGACCACCGCTGAGAAAGCCTGCACCAGGAACGGCATGGCCGCCATCATCACAAAGAATCCGAAGCCGATGTTGATAGGAAACCCCATCATCATCAGGTTCATCTGAGGTGCGGCCTTACCGATGACCCCAAGGGCGATGGTGACCAGAAGCAAAACGCCGAAAACGGGCAGGCTGAGGAGGAACGACCGCTGGAACAGATTCGAGAGACTGCCGATGAGATGCTGGCTGACAAACTCCGGATGGGTGAGAAAATCCACCGCCCGAAGAGACTGGAAAGAGGCCCAGACATTGGTCAGAAAGACCTGCTGGAACCCCCCTGCCGTCAGAAAGACCAACATGGCGGATAAGTTCAGAAACTGTCCCAGAACAGGCTGCTCCACCTGGGCCAGGGGGTCATAGACTTCGGAAGCGTTGAAACCCATCTGCTGAGCGATGTACTGACCCGCCATTTGGAAAACCGAGTACACCATGACAAGGAAAAAACCTTGCAAGAGACCCAGCAGGACTTCACCGATCAGAAGTCCTACGTACTGAAGTCCATTTTCCGGAATCGGATAGCCCGTGGCCGCCACCCATGGGAAAATGACGATGGAAGTGAAAAAGGCAAGCCCCACCCGAACGATGTCGGGAACAGACTCCGACGAGAACAGAGGCGCGACGGCAAGCATGGCAAAGACCCGCACCAGGATCAGAAAAAAGAGGTTGGCATTTGTGACAATCTGATCAAGAAACACCTTTCCCTCCCTTACTTAACCATGTTTGGCAGCTGATTGAAGATTCCGATCGTATACGTTCTGATCACGGTGAACATCCATGGTCCAAAAATGATCAAGGCGGCCATGATGGAGACAATTTTTGGAACAAAACTGATGGTCTGGTCTTGGATCTGAGTGGTGGCTTGAAGGATGGAAACGATGAGACCCACTACTGTGGCGATGATTAGAACAGGAGCTGTTATCAGGAGAATTTGGAGAATACCACCATTCATCAGGCTGACAACTTCTCCGACGCTCATAGATTGAAGCTCCGTACCAATCCAGTCACCAAGAGGGTCCAACCATCAATCATCACAAAAAGAATCAGCTTGAAGGGGGCTGAGATCATGACAGGTGGCAACATGATCATGCCCATGGCCATCAAGACCGAGGCAACAACCATATCGATGATAATGAAGGGTATGAAAATCAAAATGCCCATTTTGAAAGCCACGGTCATTTCATGGAGGATGAACGCCGGAACCAAGACATACGTAGGTACATCGGCCATGGTAGCGGGCTTGGCCAGACTGGACAGCCGCATAAAGAGCTTGATGTCTTCGTGGTTGTTGCTTTCCATCTGCCGGAACATAAACAACCGCAACGGGCTCTCCGCTTTTTGGAGAAACTGTGTTGTGTTGATTTGTCCTTCAGAATAGGGAACGTAAGCCTCGTTGTAGATGCGGCTGAACACCGGGAACATGATGAAAAGGGTCAAAAAAAGCGCAATGCCCATCATGACCTGGTTGGGAGGAGCCTGCTGTAATCCCAGGGCCCTTTTCACAAAATCGAGCACGATTGTCAGCCGGAGAAAACTGGTCATCAGGATGAGAATACTAGGAGCCAGGGTAAGTACTGTGAGCAGAACAAGCAGCTGCACCGAAAGCGAAGTTTCTTGTGCCCCTTGAGCCGGTCTGAGTTGAACATCAACAAAGGGTAGATTGAGTCCGTTGGTCGTCTGTTGGACGCGTTGCTGCGCCATTGCAGACTCTGGTTGCCAGGCCCCCAAAAGGACCAACAGCGATGCCAGCGCCAAAACTTTTCTTTTCATTCCCCCCCCAGGCTGAAAAGCGCGTGGCTCGAAAACCGAGCCTCCTGCACAAACCTTCCCCAAGGTTTCCACAGGTCTTCCACAACTTCCTTTGTACCCGACCTTTACAGTTTTTTCAATCGTTCTCTTTGTTTTTTCAGGAAATCAGACGAATTCTCCACCGGTTCACCCACATCGGGGCGGATTTTTGGTTTCACACCCATAAGATTGCCCAACAGGTCTGAGAAGCGGTTCCTCGCCGCCAGCGGTTTGCCCTGACTGGCTGCCAGTCTGAAAGAGTCACCAGCTTCCGTGTCGGTGAGGTCTTTCACCAAATGGATTCCCCCATCGCCAGTTCCAATCAGCAGGATTTCATTCCCGACCTCGACCACCTGAAGGGTCCGGTTGCCACCTAAGACATGAGTATGCAGCACTTTAATCGGGGCGTCGGTCCCTGGCCCCTGACCCGACAAGCGCTTCATAAACCAGAGAAAGCCCAGAATCATGCCAATGACGAGGGCCAAGATGACAAACATTTTGACAAAGTCCCAAACAGTAATATCAGCAGGAGCGGCATTGGCTGCTGGATTGGCTGCGTCGGCCGCGCCGGCCCCCGTATCTGTGATGGTAAGGGTTTTTTCGTCTGGCAAAGGTGCCAGTTCAGGAGCGGTCTGGGCGAAACCGATTCCAGCGCTCCCCAGCACCAGAATGGTCATCAGGACAAGGTGTTTCATAGTCCCCTCCACAACTAGGATAGCAGGGGACAAAGGAATGCGGAAGAGGTTTAGGGAATATTCACCGCCGTGGCGAAAACGAGGGAGATGCTAGTTTTCGAGGGCTTTGTCGGGGTTGCTGACAATCTCCGTAACGCGCACACCGAAGTTTTCGTCGATAACCACAACTTCGCCCTTGGCAATAAGCTTATGGTTGACCAAAATATCGACAGCTTCACCGGCCAGCTTGTCGAGGGCGATGATCGTCCCCTCACCCATGGACAGAATTTCCTTGATCTGCTTCTTGGCACGGCCGAGTTCAACCGTCACCTCCATGGTGACGTCCATCAGAAGACTGATGTTGCCCTGTTCGCCAGACATGTTCTGGGGAGTCAGATGAGGAAGCTGCACACCCTGGACAGCCGGATACCCGCCTCCGGCACCGAAGCCTTGCTGAGGGTAACCCTGCTGGGGGTAGCCTTGCGGCGGATACCCCTGCTGCGGCGGATATCCTTGCTGCGGCGCATATCCTTGAGGAGGGTAACCTTGTTGCGGAGGATAGCCCTGCTGTGGCGGATACCCTCCCTGTTGCGGAGGATATCCTCCCTGTTGCGGCCCGCCGAACTGCTGGGGCTGGTAAGCCCCCGGCATGCCTTGTCCACCCTGGTCTTGGGCACCCTTGCCAGGTGCCCCGCCGCTTAGGATGGAACGGAGAAAATTCGCATCAAAGGCTTCAATGATTTTGAAAGAATCAGAATCAGCCATCAGGGTCCAAGTGGCTGTAATCAGCGAATCAGCCTGAGGCTGCACCATAGCCTTGACGGTTTTCTGACCGGTGACCGGGCCGGGACTGAAGTCCTGGCTGGATTTTCGGCTGAGGGTCGTGACGAGGTTGCCCGAAAGCATCGAAGCCATTTCTTCCAGGGCACCAATTCCGGTGGAATTCAGTTCCACTTCTTCCTGACCCATAATCGCACCGGCCAAGGTGGCAGCTTCTGTCGGTTCAAGGTAGAAGGAATGGTCGGCACTCAGTTCCCCGACAAAATCGGCTTTCAGCTCAACCGTTTCCTGACTGAGGTTGTCAAGCAGACCTTCCTTATCGACCAAGTCAAACACGGGAGGATTCAGGGTGATTTTTTTGCCGCTGACCAAACCCGACAACGAATTGGTCAAGCCAGGCACAGCGTCCTTGAACAGGGCTTTCAGGGCCGATTCTTCGGAAGAAGCCATGGCCTTTTTTGACCCGCCTCCACCTTTGGAACCACCACCTCCGGAGCCTCCGCCCATAAGCAGGGCGTCGATCTCGTCCTGGGACAGGGTCAGGTCACTCATTTCAATCCTCTCCTTCCTCGGTCAATTCCTCGAAGTCCAGCTGCTGGATCTCTTCCAGAACCTTGGTGATCTGGACGGCCACGCGGTTGCCCAAAAGACCGGGACGGCAGTGGAACTTCTTACGGTTGCCGATGGTGAAGACCAGAGGGTCTTCAATGTGGGTGTTCGACAGACGGACGATATCGCCGGGCTTGAGGCTCAGGACATCGCGCATGGGCAAATTGATTTTGCCCACTTCGGCAACCATGTTGACGGTTATTCCCGCCAACCGGTCCCGAATGGTGTTTAGGTTCTCGGTGGTGCCGCCGCGGCGTACCGAGGAGTACCAATACTGGGCTGAAAGTTTGCTGATAATGGGTTCGATCGTCAGATAGGGAATACAGAAGTTCATCATCCCCTCGACATCCCCCAATTTTGTTTCCAGGGTGACGAGCACCACCATTTCTGTGGGAGGAACAATCTGCGCAAACTGGGGATTCACTTCGATTTGCCCCAACCTTGGCCGCAGATCGATGACCTGGCTCCAGGCTTCACGCATATTGCCTAGAATCCGGACGATGATACCTTCCATAACCGACTGCTCAATTTCGGTGAGGTCCCGGGTAACTTTTACGCCCTCTCCGGGACCACCGAACAGACGGTCGATAATACTGAAGGTGACAGCCGGGTCGATTTCCAGGATGGCAGACCCTTTCAGAGGATCCATATTGATAACGGCTAGGGTAGTCGGATTGGGAATTGAGCGGATGAATTCTTCGTAGGTGAGCTGATCGACGGACGCAACGTGAACCTGGATCAGTGTGCGCAGCTGGGCCGAAAGACTGGTTGTGGTCAGGCGGGCAAAGGACTCATGCATGGAGGAAACTGTACGGATCTGTTCCTTGCTGAATTTGTCGGGCCGCTTGAAGTCATAGATCTTGATCTTTTTCTGGTCTGTTACCTTGGTGACGTCTTCACTTTCGATATCGCCGGTAGAAATGGCCGTGAGGAGCTGGTCGATTTCGTCTTGTGAAAGGACTTCGGTCACTTCAGGCCTCCGGACCTAGATACTTTCAGCAATGATAAACTGGATGAAGACCACATCACGGATGCGTCCTTCCTGGAGGATGTCGTTGATCTTCATTTTGATCTCCTCCTTGAACTCATCTTCCCGCTCTTTCATTTCCTTAGCCGTCTTGGTGGCGATCAAGCGTCGGATCAGGTCTTGAAGCTGCGGAATCCTCGCTGTCAGTTCGGTGAACACTCGAACGTCAACTTTGGAATCGTAGGCCAGTTGAACTTTCAGGATCACAGAACGGCCAGGGTCGTCCGCGGTGGAAGCCCGGACATCGGGAATGGAGCTAAACCACTCGTGAACGGGAGGTTTCAAGTTATACACCGGAGACGCTTCCACAGTCTGCTGGGTCGGTGCGTCACCTTGCATCATTGAGAAGACAATGACCGATACAGTGGCCGAGAGGAGTATGGCTCCGAGGGCTCCTGCAACGATCTTTAGAATCAGAATGACGAATTCGGGAAGAGGACCACCTTTTTTCTTTCCAGCATCTGCCGCGTCGCCTTCCTGAGGTGCTGCATCAAGGGCATCTTCATCTACTTCTTTCGCCATGGAACTCTCCAACAATGAATCACCGCTTCCCGAATGAGAAGCGGCGACCCACTAATCTGTATAGACTCTATCGGCGTTTAGCGGCGTTTGTAAAGCCCTACTTTGCCGCGTTACCTCTTGAGGCCGATCAGTTCCTGAAGCATCTGGTCTGCCGTCGTGATTGTCCTGGAGTTGGCCTGGAACCCGCGCTGGGTGACGATCATGTCGGTAAAGGCATCCGCCAGGTCAACGTTGGCCATTTCGAGGGCACCGGCGATGAACTTGCCTTTGCCTGCAGTACCCGAAGCTCCGACATTGGCATCGCCGGAGTTGTTGGTCTTGATATAGGTCGAGTCACCGGCCTTCTCAAGCCCGCCCGGGTTGGTGAAGCTGGCAAGTGCTACCTGCCCCAGAGTTCGATTGGTACCGTTCGAATAGACCCCTGTGATCTGTCCGCTGGCATCGATTCCGAAGCTTTCCAGGTAACCCATTCCGTAACCGTCCTGACGGAAGGACTTGTTGGAACTCTGGTCAGCGAACTGGGTAGTCGCGTTGGTGTAACTGCCAATTGTTCCCAAGTTCAAATTCAGAGTCTGGGTCGCTCCGGGCTGCCCGGCATTGGCTCCCTGGACGGTAAAGGTCATAGGGATGGAAAGGTTGCCTTGGTTGCGTGCTTGACCGGCGCTATCGGTAACCGAGGTCAGGGCACCCAGATTGTCAAACTTGACAACATAGGTGTTGCCGGTGGGCGGAGTTCCGAAACCCACAGCCAGATTGTTGTTGAAGGTGGTGTTTTCCGGATCAACCTGCACGGTGGCCAACCACTGATTGGGAACATCCGGTGCATTGGGGTCACGCTGGTAGGTCACGACCATGCGATGGGTGTTACCAAAAGTATCATAGATCGTCTTGTCAACCTGCCAGGTTCCCTTGGCGATGTCTTCGGGACTGGAATTGGCGTTCAACAGCGGAGCCCGCTTGTCGAGATTACACGCAAAATCGATGTTCTGAGTGGCCTTGGCAGGATCCTTACTGCCGATGGGAATTGTCAGCTGCGTGGTATCGCCGGCGGGCCGGACGACAGCATTGCCGTTGACAACCTGCGCCATCCATCCTTGCACCTTCATACCATTGGAGGGGTTCACAAGCGTTCCGTTGGAATCAAGGCCGAAAGCTCCGGCCCGGGTGAAGAAACTCTTGTCGCCGTCTTTGAGGATGAAAAACCCGTTGCCCTGAACAGCGACGTCGGTGTTGACTCCTGTGCTCTGAAGCGAACCCTGGGTGAAAATGGTGTCGACGGAAGCGACGGTCATACCCAAACCGACCTGCTTAGGGTTCACACCACCAATGTCTTCATTGGGTTTGGCAGCACCTTGCATGGTCTGGCTGATCATATCCTGGAAATTCACACGGCCTTTTTTGAAACCAGTGGTGTTTACGTTGGAGATGTTGTTGCCGATGACGTCCATCCGGGTCTGATGGTTCTGCAGGCCGGAAACACCGGCGTAAAGGGATCGCATCATGTTAGTTCACCTCCGAAGCGCTGATCTTCTGAACCGAAGCAAAATCGTAGTACTTGTCACCGACCAGAATCTGCGGGAACTGTCCGGGAGTCACACCTGTGACTTGGCCGGTAATCAATTGATCGCCGATCTGGATTTCCACGGTTTTTCCAATGGTGGAAACAGCCTGGCTGGCGTTGATGACGCTGGAAACTTTACCAAAACTGTTTGCCATATTGGTCATCTGTTCCAAGGAAGAGAACTGAGCCATCTGGGCGATGAAGTCCTTGTCCTGCATAGGTTGTGTTGGATCTTGGGTGGTCAGCTGGGTGATCAGGATTTTGAGAAAGTCATCCTTGTTCATGTTCTGGCTGACTGCCTTGCCATTGTTGATCGACTTGTTGAAGGTGTCGACCTGCTGGGTCACCTTGGCCTGTTCAAGGCCGTTCATCTGGGTGTTAAAACTCATTCCGTCCATCATCTCACCTCATGCCGTCAAATTGATCTGCCGGTCGTTCCACGAACCAAGGGTCCGTCCCTCGACTGGTGCCGCCTGGGTCACCTGCCGGTCATAGTCTCGCGCCTGGGGAGCCGTCTGGGGCTGCCGGTTTCCTTGTTTGGAAGCTCCGCCCTCGCCGCCCACAGAAACCTCAAGACTCAGGTCATTCCATCCTCCATCCTTGAACGCTTGGAGCAGACCATCCATGTTGTTCTGGAATACTTCCTTCACACTTTGATTCTCGACATAAATCTGTCCGGCTAAACTGTTGTCGGCGAGATTCAGTGATACCTTCACCTTCCCCAGGCTTTCGGGATAGAGCGTCATGCGAATTTCGCCGGCATTTTGATCCTTTAGGACGATCCGGGCTTGGTCCACCAGCTGGCCGTAACCGCGTTCGACCAGGTATTGCTGAAAGCTCACAGCGTCACGCGCTGACACGGGAGTGTTCTGAGGTTTTAGATCAAAGCCGTCCCTGGCTTTCCCTGAGACAGTCTGAAAAGTTACTTGAATGTCACTGGTTCCCGTTTTTGGGTCGGCCGTTTTGGCCTGAACCTGCAGTTCCACGGGAGCACTGACAGGTTGGCTGGCGGCTCCTTCGGCTCCTGAAAGCCTCAGCTTTTCTTTTTCTTTGAGCTCTGTCCGCCGGTCAACAACAAAGATTTTCTGCTTATCCTCGGTACGTTCAGACCGGGGCGCATTCTGCTGCGCTTGCGAGCGGGCAATTTCGGCTGCCGCCGCAGTCACTGGTGCCGGCACTCCCAGTTCCATGCCGGTCCGACGGTCACGGAGCGGGGCTTTGGATTTCTCGGTTGAGGCTTGGACCGCTTCAGCCTCGGGGGCTTTCACCGGCTTGGGAGTGGTATCAAGCTTGGCCGGAACCATCATTGACACCAAGTTGGGGTCTACCTCGCCATTTTTGGCTTCACCCTTCTTCCCGTCTTTCGCCTCTTTCAGTTCTTTTGGCTTTTCCACCGGTGCGTCAATGGACTTGCCCTTGGGCTGCTTGGACTTGTCGGCAGAATTGGGTTGGAAGGAGTTTTGTTCCACAACCGCCTTGGCAGCCTGGGACAATTGATCAAGGAGAGCTTGAAACTTGGTCTTGGGAGCAGCGGCCCCGTGCAAGGCCTCTGTGGGTACACCTTTAGCGGGAACCAGAGCGGCAGGAACCTTGAGACTGAGGGCTGCCTTGGGCGGAGCCTGGGAAAGGATCTGCGGGAGAGCAACGGCCATGAACACCTCCGGAGGGGACTGGGTCCTCCCGGAGGAGGTCCGTCAGTCCGCGGGTTTGCGGGCCATTTTCCGTTGAAGAGTCGCTGCCCGTTCGGCGGGCATCAGACCGATCCATGCGGAAACGATGGAATCAGTACCCTGGGCCTTGGCTTCCTCTTCGGTTACCCGTAAAAGGTCGATCAGGTCCTGGTCTTCCAACTGGAGCAGAATGGGAACGGCCTTTGCCGGGGGCATGGCGTTCAGATACTTGGAATTCTGCACCAGGTTCGCCTTCCTATCGTCGGCCTGTTTTTGGATTTGGTTGAAGGAATTCTCCCGGTCATCCTGAGCCTTTTCGCGCTCGGCAAGACTGTTCTGTTTCTGAAGCAGTTCTTCAGATTGTTTTTTGAGGTCGACATCCTGCAAAGACAGGTCTTCTTTGTAAAGAGCCAGGGCATCCTCGCGTTTCATCAGCCGTTCCCGGTCTAGCAACAACGGATCTTCGGCGTTGATCTGACGGTCGGTGGAAGTGAATCCGACAGCTTTGAGCAGGGGCATGGCCATGGTCCTGGCGTCGAGCAACCCCAAAATATCAAGCCAGAGAACACCAATTCCTGCCAGGACAAAAATCAGAAGGAGGAGCCCTAGAATGCGTCCCAGGACATTTGCGCTGCGTCGTTTCGCCTTAGCCAATCGATTCCTCCACCGGCCTCATTTTGCGGATAAAGGCGGCCGTATTCAAGTCGTCCAGCCGGAGGACCTCACGCTTAGCCTCAGCCTGCTTAAACGCGAGGGCTTGCTTCTCCTGAAGCTTTGAAAGTACTTCCCGCCGCTTGCGAGTTTCCAGGTAGGCCGCCAGCAGATCCTCACGCTCGACGGTGAGGCGCGCCAGCTCTTGTTCCTTGACTTCAATCTCGTGGCCCAAACGCAGGCGGAATCTGTCATGGTAAGCCAGTGCCGTCAGATCAATGGCACCCGTACCACGGCTTAGAAAGGTGTCCCGACGGCGGACAATCAACTCCTGGACGGTACGCTCGCAGGCGGCACATTGGCCTGTTTTGGCAGCCAGCAAATTCTCCGCCTGCTTTTCTTCCCAAAGACGCAAATCCAGAATTTTTTGCAGGCTAAACCGAAAGTGCCGTGCCATCAGCCGCCAGCTTCTTCATCGGCAGTCGCCAAGGTAAGGCCGGCAATGGTGGCGGCGCGCTGCAAGGTTTCGAGCCAGGGTGCCTTCTCTTCGACACCTTGAACCAGAAACTCCCGGATCTCCTTGTACTTCTTGATGGCGAGGTCGATTTCGGGGTTGGAACCGGGGGCGTAGGCCCCTGCGTTGATCAGATCTTCGGCTTGGGTGTAGATCGCCAGATGTTTTCGCAAAATGGCAAAGACCTGCCTGGCGGTGGGGCTGGTGATCTTGGTGGCGAGGCGGCTGACCGATTTGAGAACGTCGATGGCCGGATAATGGGACTGGTCGGCCAGCCGGCGGCTCAAGACCACATGTCCGTCGAGAATCCCCCGCACCGCATCGGCAATAGGATCGTCCATATCATCGCCGTCGACCAAGATTGTGTAAAGACCGGTAATCGTACCTGATGCACCGGTACCAGCGCGCTCCAGAAGCTTGGGAAGGAGGCTGAAGACGCTGGGGGTATATCCTTGCCGAGCCGGAGGTTCGCCGACGGCCAAACCGATTTCGCGCTGGGCGTAGGCAAAGCGGGTCACCGAGTCAAACAGAAGCATTACATCCTTGCCTTGATCGCGGAAATACTCTGCGATGGCAGTGGCCACGTAGGCGCCCCGCAGACGGGCCAGAGCGGGGGTATTGGAGGTGCTGACGACGATTACCGACCGGGCCAGACCTTCGGGTCCCAGTTCGTTGTCGATGAATTCCCGCACCTCGCGTCCCCGCTCACCGATAAGGGCCACGACATTCACATCGGCGGTAGTGTTTTTAGCGATCATTCCCAAAAGGGTTGACTTTCCCACTCCCGATCCGGCGAAAATACCCAAGCGCTGCCCTTTTCCCAAGGGAATCAAGGCGTCGATGGAACGAACACCGGTGGCGATTCTGCGGGTGATCCTCTGCCTGTTGAGAGCATCAGGCGGGTTGCTGACTGCGGGGTAAAAGGCGGAAGATCCGACATCGCCTTTGCCATCGATAGGACGCCCCAGACCGTCAAGAACCCTCCCCAGAAGTTTTTCGCTGACAGGTACTTGCAGCGTTTCTCCCATTGCTTTGACCTTGCAGCCGATTTCGAGACCTTCAACCTCTTCAAAGGGCATGAGCTGGACTGTTTTGCTGGAAAGACCGACCACCTCTGCCCAAATCCACTTGTCGTGGCTGGGCAGCTCAATCTGGCACAATTCACCCACAACGGCCTGCGGCCCGTGACTTTCGATCATCAGCCCCTGGACGCGGCTCACCCTGCCGTAGAATTTCTGAGGATCGGTACGGTCCACTGTCGTGACGTATTTGTCAAAGAGGTTCATGGGCGGCCTCAGGTGTTCGTCGGCGGCTGAGCGCCCTGTGTCTTGGAGCGGATAGGCATCAGTTCGATGATCTTCTCCTCGATTTCCGAGAACTGGCTGGAAATCTTGGCGTCAATTTCACCGAAGTCGGTTTCGATCACGGCACCGCCCTGATCCACACTGGTGTCTTCCATCACTGTGATCGATTTGACGTTCTCGACGAGGCTGAGAAACTCTTTCACGTGTTCGGTGGTGATTTTGAGGTCTTCGAGGTTGACCCTGACCACAACGTCACCACGGGTCTTAAGCTTGCGAAGAGCCTGCAGAACATTGTTGATCACCACATTGCGCTGGTTTTCGCTGATCACCTTGACGACTTTTTTTGAAATCTGCAGAACCAGCTGTACGATCTGGGTCTCCGTTCCTTCAATGATTTCCTGCCGTTTCTCAGTGATTTTTTCCAGAATCACGTGGATACGGCCCACCAGGCGGTCAACCTCAGCGCTTCCCGCTGTCCAGCCTTCCTCATAGCCTGCTTTCTCTCCCTTAGAACGGGCCTCTTCCTCAATCAGGGAAAGGCGGTATTTGGTGTCCCGATCAAGGTTGGCAGCTTCGTCCTTAGCCCGATCTACAATCTTCTGGGCTTCTTTTTCGGCTTCCACCCGAAGTTGCACACCATTTTCTTTTTCTTGACGAACCAGGTCGAAGGCGGCGGCTTCGGCTTTCTTCAGGATGTCCTGGCACTGAAGTTCGGCTTCCTGGATCAGCATGGCGCGGTCACCTTCCCACTGAGCCTTGAAGGCCTCAGCCTCTCGCCTCAGGTCGTCGGCTGTTGGGCCCAGGAATTCGTTGGACTCGTCAAGAACTTCCACTTCCTGCGGTTGAAACTGAGCGGGAGCTTTGATCGACACCGTGTCGACCAGCTGGTTCTTGAACTCGTAGGGACGGAACACATTTTTAGCCATGGAAGGCTCCGCGTTGAGAATCGGAACATCTCACACAGAGGCACGGAGCGCCACAGAGAACGGTGGGACAAGATTCACTTTTTCTCTTCATTTCTTCTTTTCTTCCTCTGCGGCCTCTGTGTGAACGTCTTTCAGTAAAAGACTAGACCAGTACATCTTCCTCACCGCTGCGGGCGATCACGACTTCACCAGCCTCTTCAAGCTTGCGGATGACGGCAACGATCTTCTGCTGTGCTTCTTCGACATCTTTACGACGGGTGGGCCCCATGAACTCCATGTCTTCCTTAAGCAAGCTGGCGGCCCGCTTGGACATATTGCGGAAGATCTTGTCCTGCACCTCGCTGTCGACTGATTTAAGGGCTTTTGACAGCTCCTGGGTGTCGACCTCACGCAAAACCTTCTGGATTGCCTTGTCGTCGAGCATAACGATGTCTTCAAAGACGAACATGCGTTTCTTGATCTCTTCAGCCAGCTCGGGGTCGTCCTCTTCCAAGGTTTCAATGATCTGCCGTTCCGTGGTGCGGTCAACCATGTTGAGAATGTCAACAATACTGTCAACACCACCGGCCGCTGTGTAGTCTTCACTCGACAGAGTCGAAAGCTTCTTTTCAAGAACCCGCTCGACTTCCCGCAAAACGTCGGGAGAGGTGCGGTCCATGGTTGCAATGCGCTTGGCAACGTCAGACTGAATTTCGCCGGGAAGCTGCCCGAGGATAACCGAAGCCTTCTGGGGCTCAAGGTAGGCCAAGATGAGGGCAATGGTTTGAGGGTGCTCCTGCTGGATGAAGTTCATCAGGTGGGCCGGATCGGTACGCCGGATGAAGTCGAAGGGACGGGTCTGAAGGCTGGAGGTCAAACGGTTGATGATGTCGACGGCTTTCTGGTTTCCCAGAGATTTTTCCAGCAGTTCCCGTGCGTAATCGATACCACCGGTTGTAATGAACTCCTGTGCCATCATCAGGTCCCGGAATTCGAGGAGAACGGCGTCGCGGGATTCGGAGTCGACAGTCTCCAGGCGGGCGATTTCAAAGGTCAGCGCTTCGATCTCATCTTCCCGCAGATGCTTGAAAATCTCGGCAGATATTTCACTGCCCAAAGTGACCAGGAAGACCGCCGACTTTTGACGGCCGTTGAGATCGAGTTTGCTGCTGCTTTTTTTTCCCTTGGCGGGCTTTTCGTCGGCATCGGGCTTAGCTTTGGCCATGGAGGGCTCCCTTGTGTTTGATCATACCCTTATCCTCACTCTTCCGCCAACCAAGTCCTGATCAGCTGGGCGACATCAGAGGGATGTTCTCTCGCCATATTGACTGCCGTTTCCTGCAGTTCAAGCCTGGCCCTCTCTGCCACCGACATTTCCACCTGAACACCTTCTTCCTCGGCACTGCGCAATGCAGCTTCGCGCATCGCCTGATGCTGACGGGAGAGTTCCTCTTCGCGCAGCCGGCGCCGGCGTTCCATTTCACGGCTGATCAGCCGGAAGACCAGGAAGGCAACCAGGACAAAGACCAGACCGATAATGACCACCAGCAAGGTGTTCTGGAGGTTCTTCTGCGAACGGTAGTCAGCATCTTCTTTCTCAAACTGAACGGAACGGTCAAAGGCGATATGTTCAACAGTCACAATGTCGCCCCGGGGGAAGCTGTACCCGACGGCGGCCTGAAGAATCGACTTGGCCTTCTGCATCTCCTCGTTTGACAGCGCACGGTAAGTGCGTTTAATGGTGCCGTTGGCTTCCGTGAGCAGTTCGCCGGTCTTGGGGTCGAAATCTTTGGTCCAAGTACCGTCGAGGGCCACACCGATGGTCACGCGCTCGATGCGTACCGGGCTTTTCTCAATCGTGCTCTTTTCCGTGTTGACCACATTGTTCGTGATTTCGGACTTGTCGGTATAGCTGCCCACCAAATTGGACAGATCCTTGTATGCAGGCGCAGTCTGACCTTCCTGACCAGCTGGTCCTTCGGGGTTGAACCCCGTACCGGAGAAGGTGACATCTTTCTTCGACTGGGAGAGAACAATCGAAGGAACAACCTGCCGGGGTTCATTGGTCTTGGGGTTGGCTTCCTGCATGACGATGGGAGTGTGTTCTTCCTTGTCCATCGTTTGAGTGTCAGTGTTGAGAGTCAGGTCGAGCTTGACGATCTTGACGCGGTCGGTCTTGTAGATGTCTTGCAGGGCGCTGAGGATGGTGGCGGTGTACTGCAACTCCATTTTGCGCTTGAAGTCCATTTCCCGTTTGCCGAGTTCCAGCCGGTCCATGCCGGCAGCACCGACAAAATCATTCAGCTGCACTCCCGCCTGGTCGGTAACCACGATATTCTCCGCGGTCAGTCCCTCCACAGCAAACGTGATGAGTTTAACGATGCCTTCGATTTTTTTTCGGTTGGTGGTGATGTCGCTGCCGGGTCGGGGGGTAATGCGGACGCTGGCGGTTGCCTGTTTCTGGTCTTCTTTGAACAGCTTGTCTTCGGGCATGACCAGCTCGATGCTCACAGCGTCAATGTCTTCCAAAGCACCGACGTGCTGCTCGAGGGCTTTGGTGATGGCACGCCGTTTATTGATGTCTCGTTCAAAGTCGGTGATGGTCCAACGTTCTACATCAAAGATCGCCCAGGGATCCACACCCGAAGGAATAAGGTTTTCCCGGAACAAAATGGCCCTTGCCCGCTGGGCTGTTTTCACATCGTTCACGTAGATCCGGCCGTCTTCGCTGGTGGAATAGGTGATCCCTTCCTGATCCAGCCTGGCGGTGATGGCCAGGACAGCCTGAGGATCTTTCAACGCACTGCCGATCAAGGCGACACGGGTCGGCTGTGCCGATAGAACCATCATCAAGCCGATGGCAACCACGGTGGCGACCGCCACACCAATCAAGGTCAGCCTCTGGACCCAAGACCACTTTCCCCAAAGTGTCTTGATTTGATCCATCAACCTTTTTAAAAAATCGTTCATTTCTCCCCTCCCGGTGAAACGAAAACAGTACCTGTTATCTCATGTTGATAATGTCGCGGTAGGCTTGTAGCCCCCGCTCCACCACACCCTTGGCCAAGTTCAGGCTCATTTGAGCCTGAGCTCCCGCCAGGGTAACGTCGTGGGCGTCCACACTGTCAGGATTGGTGATCATCTGCTGGTAAAGATCGCTGGCCCTTACCTGGTCGGCGTTGATCCCTTCCATGGCGGTCATCATGGCATCCTGGAAGGTGGCTTGCTTGCCATCCGACTCAACAGGGCCCATCTTGCCGTTCACATCAAAGTGACGGGGGTCAGACCGCAACTGGGCGATCTGATTGCCCTTGGCCGTCAAAGAACTTAATGCATCCATCTCTCAACTCCTTTTAGGCCTAGCGACCAATTTCCAATGCTTTGCTGAACATGGCTTTTGCGCCGTTGATCAGGGTTACGTTTGCCTCGTAGGCCCGGGAGGCGTCAATCATATCGACCATCTCATTCACCACATTGACGTTGGGCATCTCGACATATCCGGTTTTGGGACCAGTTTTGATGGCATCTGGATGGGTGGGATCGTAAACCATGCGAGCTGGAGAATTGTCCTTCTCAGTCTTGCTCACCCTTACCCCTTTTCCAATTCCATTGTCCAGGCCTTCGGGAAGGAACGGAGTCCGCCAATAGGGCTGACTGACAATAGGGCGAAAAACAACCCGGCTGCGTTGAAACGGACCTCCCTCGGCTGTCCGGGTGGTGCTGGCATTGGCCAGATTGTCGGAAATCACGTCAAGACGAAGACGTTGAGCGGAAAGACCGCTGGAACTGGTGGCGATACTGCCAAAGAGACTCATAAATTAACCCCGCTTATCTTCTCAACACGATGTTGATCTGGTTGAATTCGTTGGCAGCCGCCTGAGCCATCAAGCTGTACATCATTTGGTTCTGTTGAGCCGACATCAGTTCTTCCTCAAGATCGACATTGTTGCCATTGCTTTTCGACTGAGTCAGATAATCGAGCTGCCGCAGCGGCATGACATCCTGCCATTCAGACTTCTGATCAAAGGGAATGTGGCGCGGGTCGGTCACCGATGCCTGCAGCCCGGTTCCTGCGACCTTTTCCGCATCAAGAACCCGCTTGAGCTGGGCTTCGAAATTGACGGTGCTGCGCTTGAAATTCGGTGTGTCTGCATTGGCAATATTGTTGGCAATGACCTCGCGCCGCAGGCTGGCCACGTCCATGCTCCGCTGCAGAATCGCCACGGTTTTTCCAAAATTGGTATTCACAAACATCGCAAGTACCCCCTCTTGGAACTTATCGGAGAAGTAGACAAAAAGTTGAGTTTTGGCATCACAATATGTACCTCGCAAGGTCCTGATCCTGTACGACCGGTTTCAGCCGCTCGTCAATGTATTCCGGGGTGATCGTCACAGACTGTCCCGGAATTTCCGGAGCGGTAAAACTGAGTTCTTCCATCAGGAGCTCCAGAACGGTATGGAGTCTTCGAGCTCCAATGTTTTCGGTGGTCGAGTTGACCTCGAAAGCGTAAGAGGCTAACCGGTCGACGGCTTCTTCGGTAAAAATCACCTCGACACCCTCGGTTCTCAGCAGTTCCTTGTACTGAAGCAGCAGATTGTTCTTGGGCTGGGTCAAAATGCGCTGAAAGTCAGCATGTGTGAGATCTTCGAGTTCGACTCGGATGGGAAAACGCCCCTGCAGTTCGGGTATGAGGTCGCTGGGCTTGCTGACATGGAAAGCCCCGGCGGCGATGAACAGAATGTGGCTGGTATCGATAGCACCCCATTTGGTGGTAACCTTGCTGCCTTCAATGATGGGAAGGATGTCACGCTGAACGCCTTCGCGGCTGACATCGGGGCCACCGCCGCCTCCGGAATTTCGGCTGGCAATCTTATCGATTTCGTCGATGAAGATGATTCCCATGGACTGGGCCCGTTCGCGGGCGGTTTCAACCACCTGGTCCATATCGACCAGTTTGTCGAGCTCATCAGCGAAGAGAATCTCCCTTGCCTGTTTGACACTTACGGTGCGCTTCTTTTTCCGGCTGCCGAAAATATTCCCCAGCGCCCCCCCAAGGTTCTGGTCCATCTCCTCGAGATTGGCCCCTCCCAGAAGTTCAACCGCAGAGTTGCCGCCTTTAACCGAAGTCTGAATTTCAACTTTCTTGTCGTCAAAATCCCCCCGACGAAGTTTCTCCCGAAACTTCTCCCGAGTTTCCGTGCCGCTGGCATCACCTTCCTTGCGGCTTCCTGGAAGGAGAAGGTCAAGCAGCGCATCTTCGGTATGAAGTTGCGCCTCGCCTGTCAGGTTAGCCTGCAACTCGGTTTTCACCAATGCAATGGCTGTCGCCATCAGATCGCGGATCATGGACTCGACATCACGGCCGACGTAGCCTACCTCGGTGTATTTTGTCGCTTCCACCTTCAGAAAAGGAGCTCCGGACAGCTTGGAAAGCCGCCGTGCGATTTCGGTTTTACCCACACCGGTAGACCCGATCATAATGATGTTCTTCGGATAAACCTCGTCACGCATTTCAGCGCTCAGCTGCTGGCGGCGAGTTCGATTGCGAAGAGCAATTGCCACGGCTTTCTTTGCTTTCGTCTGTCCAATGATATACTTGTCGAGCTCCTCGACAATCTGACGGGGCGTCATCTGATCCAGCTGGAGATTGACGGATTGGTTCATTCCACTACCTCCAGGGTCAGAGTCTGATTTGTATAAATGCAGATGTCACCGGCAATTTTCAAGGAGTTTTCAGCGATTTCAGGTGCTGTCAGGTTTGAGGACTGCAGGAAGGCTCGTGCTGCGGCATAGGCATAGCTGCCACCGCTTCCAATGGCAATGGCATCTTCGTGTGGTTCAATCACATCTCCATTCCCAGAAAGGAGATATAGCCCTGCTTTATCAGCGACCAGCATCATCGCTTCCAAGCGACGCAGAATTTTATCATTGCGCCAATCTTTGGCCAGCTCAACAGCGGCACGCCTCAGGTCATTAGGGAACTGCCCCAGCTTGGCTTCAAAGCGCTCCAACAGTGTGAAGGCATCGGCCGTGGAACCGGCAAAACCCGCCAGAACTCTGCCACCAGCGATACGTCTGACTTTCCGTGCATCGCCCTTAATGACGGTGTTGCCCAGAGTGACTTGCCCGTCACCGCACATGGCGGTAGTACCGTCTTTTCGAACAGCCAGAATCGTTGTACCGTGCATCGTGATCTCGCTCATCGTTTCATTCCTTTTCATCCATGCGGATGCGCTGTGCGCATCACGTCTTTCAATCGGTCCATACTGAGGTGTGTGTATACCTGTGTTGTCTCGAGGCGGCTATGACCCAAGAGTTCTTGGACCACCCGCACATCCATCCCTTCGGCAGAGAGGTGGGTCGCAAAAGTATGACGAAGGGTATGCGGGGTCGCATTCTTGGTCAAACCGGCCCGGATGGCGGCCCGACCGACGATTTTCTGAACCCCGCGGACACCCAGACGTCCGCCCCTTGAATTGAGGAACAACGCTTTTGAAGCATCGGCATCAGCGGCATCGAGACGAATGCTTCGTTCGGGTAAATAGGCTTCAAGAGCCTTTTTTGCCGAGGGGGTCAAAAATACCCAGCGAGTCTTGTTTCCTTTACCCAGAACTGCGAACCGGGTCTTTCCAAGGACTGTTTCAAGGTTGAGCGAGCACAGTTCGCTGACACGGCAACCAGTGCTGTAGAGCACCTCGAAGAGCAAACGGTCGCGAAGGGGCTGAAACCCCATCCGGTTGTCAGCCAAGAGGGTTTGGATTTCTTTTTCAAAGAGGAACATGGGAAGACGGCGGGGAGTTTTCAGGCTGTGGATTCCAGAAAAGGGGTGGCTGGAAGCATGTCCATTTCTGAGCAGGTATCGGTAAAAGCCCCGAAGGCAGGAAAGCACCCTGTTGACAGAACGGGAGGATAATCCTTCCTTGCCCAGCTGTCGGAGAAACTCACCAGCCTGAAGGGGTGTTGCTTCGGCCAGATTTCCGCCACGGGCCGCCAGAAAGGTCTCCCAGGAGTCAAGGTCCCGACCATAGGCGAGCCGGGTGTGCTCTGAGAGGCTGCGGACGGCTTCGAGGTAGTTCAGATACTGTTCCTTCATCGCAACTCCCGAGCCTCAGGCTCAAATTCAAACTCATTCTGACCGCCAGCCCTGCCAACGGCGCCTTCCGCCCACATCTGCAGAATCTCGGCAGCACTACCCACTACGGGCGCGCCTTGCCGGACCAGATTCCTGGTTCCTGCCCCCCGTTCCCCTTCCAGCCCCGCCGCATGAACCACAACATCCCGCCCTTGGTCCAAGGCAAAATCGGCGGTCAGCAAGGCTCCCGAACGAATCGGCGCTTGAACGACAACCACCGTGCGGGCCAAGCCGCTGATAATGCGGTTGCGTTCCACAAAACGATACCCAAATGCAGGCTCGCCTGGTGCATACTCACTCACCAGTGCTCCTCCCGCCCCGACCATCCGTCTCGCCAGCCCCTGATGCCCCGGGGGAGATACTGCATCAATCCCCTGACCCAATACCGCCACAGTGAGCCCTGTTTCCAAAGCACCTCTGTGCGCTTGGCCGTCTATTCCCCGGGCCAAACCGCTGACAACCACCGTTCCCAAGGCCGCCAAGTCCCTACCAAGTGTCCAGGCGGCCCGCTTGGAGGCCTCATCAGGCATCCTTGTACCAACCAGCGCCACCCAAGCTCTGTCCAAGGCAAGGGGATTTCCCCTCACCCAAAGCCCCCAGGGGGGATCAGCAATTTCAGCCAGAGCCGCAGGAAAACCGGGACTCCCCCTCACCAGCCATGCGATTCCCGGCCGATCGAGGAACCTTAGATCTCCCTCCCATCGCCTCTTCAACTCGGGCCAGGACCATCGGGCCCGGACGGTCCGTCCCAGCCAGGTTTCCAAGTCCGCCGGGGTCAGACGACCCCAATCCTCAGCACAGTCAAGCCGCTGCGCCACCACCTCTTTTTCAGCGGTTCTAAGAAATTCCAACCGCCCCAACAATATTCCCAACCGTTCTTCCATACCTCCCCTGACGGGGATTCTGGCCATTATGCTTGAGGAATCCGCTCCCTTGGGTGATAAAACCCGTGTTGGCGCTCCAGTTCTCCCTGATCCACATGGGTGTAGATCTGGGTTGTGTTGATGCTGACGTGCCCCAACAGTTCCTGAACAGACCTCAGATCTGCGCCGCCTGCCAACAGATGGGTGGCAAACGAGTGCCTCAGGGTGTGCACTTTTCCCTCCAGGCCAGCTAGAACGGCGTACTGTTTAAAGTTTTTCCAAATTCCTTTTCTCCCCAAGGCCTCACCCCGAAAGTTCAGAAAGACAGCGGTAATTTTGCGGTCCTTCAACAGCTTGGGCCGCCCTTCTTCCAAGTAACGGCGCAACCAACCCAAAGCCTGTCCACCCAAGGGAATGAAACGCTCTTTATCGCCTTTTCCCGTCACACAAACCAGGCCCTCGGCAAGGTACAGTCTGTCAATCTGCAACGAAACCGCTTCACTGACTCGAAGGCCGGCGGAATAGATCAGCTCAAACAGCGTTCTATCCCGCAGTCCTTCGGGGGTATCCAGTGAAATTACGGCAAGAAGGGCTTCCACTTCCGAGAGACTGAAAACCTCGGGTGTTTTGGGTGACAGCTTGGGACTCTCGACCAGATTCATGGGATTGTCACTTCGGATCTGCCGGAAAACCATATATTCAAAGCAATTGCGGAGAACACTGAGAATACGGGCCGAGGTTCGGGGACCAGCGCCTCCTGAACGGCGGTTTTGAAGATACTCCACGACTTCGGCTTCACCGATGGTTTCCCATTCCCAACCTTTCTGGAGACGAAGAGAATCAAAAAACGAAGCCTCCCGGACATATTCTTCGACGGTGCGGGGTGAAAGTCCCCGCTGGAACCGCAGATACGTCTCGTAGGATGCCAGGGGGTTGAGAACCCCGGAGTTTTGCATGCTTCAGTTTCCCTGACCCAGGCCGTAGCCCTGGCGCAGAATGGTGGGGATGTCGAGATTGGCATCCTCACCTCGGGTAGCCAGCATGGGAGAACGGGGAGGAAGCCGGCTGGGCCTGGTGAGGGGCTCGGTCCGATAGCCGCTGGCAAACAGATCAGCGGTATCCTCGGCTCTCGGCCTGGTGACTTCCGGTGCGGGCTTTGCTTCCCGGTGGGTCTGGGCGGTTCGAGGACCCGCAAAAGGTTTGTTCAAGGGTTCTTCCGCACGGGTAGCTTGAAGGATTTCTTCGTCGGTGGGAGGGAAGCCGGCAGCGATGACCGTGACGCAGATTTCATCGCGGAAGCCCTCGTTCAGGGAATAGCCGTACTTGATAATGGCATCAGGATGACTGTTCTGGGTAATGATTTCCATGATTTCATTCAGTTCGGTAATGCTGAAATCGGGACTGGCAATGACAGAAACCAAGATTCCCTGGGCACCATCAATGGTAACTTCATCGAGAAGAGGATTTTGAATGCTCATGGCGGCGGCGTCAACAGCGCGGTTTTCGCCGGTTCCCCGACCAATTCCCATCAGTACCACACCCTTACCTTCCATCACAGTTTTCACATCACCGAAATCGACATTGACATGGCCTTCTACCGTGATGATTTCACTGATTCCCTGTACCCCCATCCGCAACACATCGTCGGCTTTGAGGAATGCTTCGTTAATCGGTGCATGGGCACCTGCGAGCGACAAAAGTTTGTCGTTGGGAATAGTGATAATGGCGTCCACCGATTTCATGAGTTTCTCGATGCCATCGTTGGCTAACTTGGCTTTTCGACCGCCCTCGAAACCAAAGGGACGTGTAACAACAGCCACAGTGAGGGCACCAAGTTCTTTGGCGACCCGGGCGACAATCGGGGCAGCCCCGGTTCCGGTTCCACCACCCATGCCTGCTGTGACGAAAACCATATCTGCACCGGCCAGACAGGCCTTCAGGGCTTCTTTGTCCTCTTCAGCCGCAGCGGCTCCGATATCGGGCTTGCCGCCGGCACCCAGGCCCTTTGTAATATTTCGGCCCAGGGCAACCTTGACAGGAGCAAGGCAACGGTTCAAGGCCTGACTGTCGGTATTCGCCGCCAGAAAATCCACGTCGCGGATACCTGCTTCAATCATTCGGTTGACGGCATTGCTGCCACCACCTCCCACCCCGATCACCTTAATCACTGTCCGGCGCAGCGGTTCGTCGTCCACAATCGTAAAGTCGCTCATTGTCCCCTCCCGTTTTAATCAATGGCCCGTTTTAGATAAAATTCTTCTTGATGAAATCCCAAATCTTGGTCCAGGACCCTGAACTCGAGGAACGGCTCACCGTTCTTCGGACCGGTCCGGTGTCCGCACTCTCAGCAGTCCTTGCCGCAGCGTCGGGATAACGGTCCTGTCCCCACAGAACCAACCCAACTGCCGCGGTGTATTCAGGCCGCTGCCACATTTCGCCCACACCCTGAATTCGCGATGGCAACCCCATCCTGGACGGCTTTCCGAAGACATGAGCCGCCAGTTCCGTGATACCTTCGAGATGAGCCCCGCCCCCGGTGAGCACCAAACCTGAACCCAACTGATCCAGAAGGCCGGTCTTTTGGACGTCTTTGAGAATGAGCTCAAGAATCTCTTCGGTACGGGCCTGAATAATCTGCGCCAACTGGCTTTTGAGAAGTGTGAATGCCGGCCGTGAACCCACCTCCCGAACAATCACTTCCTCATCATCATTCAGATCGGGAATCCAGGCATGTCCGTATCGCAGTTTCAGGCGCTCCGCCTCGTCGTCAGGGATTTGAAGGACCTGGGCAATGTCCTTGGTTATCCGCTCGCTTCCCAAAGAATAGACCTTGGAAAAATGCACGGCACCATCATGGTACAGAACGACATCAGTCGTTCCGGAACCCAGGTCGATGACCAGTACCCCCACATCTTTCTCTTCGCCGTGGAGTACGGTTCGGGCCGTCGCCAAGGTATCCAGGACAATCTCATCGACCGCATATCCCAGGGCATTGACTCCCTGAATCAGGTTCCTGCTGACGGCCTGACTGCTGGTGACAATGTGAACTTCCGCTTCAAGGCGTATGCCCATCATTCCCACCGGGTCCTTGATTTTCCGTGCCGCATCAACAATAAACTCCTGCGGCAGCACGTGCATGATCTCCCGGTCCATGGGAATCACCACCGCCTTGGCCGCATCCAGAACCCGGTCAACGTCCTGTTGTCCTATCTCAGCTTGCGCCGATACCGCTACCACCCCGCGGGAGTTGAGCCCCTCGACCGTTCCGCCTGCAAGGCCGATTGTTACTGTCTTGACCCTGTGAACCCCGCCTTCGGCTTCCTCGATGGCCTTTTGAACACCTTTCATGGCAGCCCGCAGGTTCACAATCACCCCTGAGCGAACCCCCTCGGTAAGGGCTGACCCCATACCTAAGACACGAAATTCTCCATTTTCCCAGCCAGCGATGACGCAGACCGTCTTCGAGGTTCCCAAATCCAACCCGACCACGATGTCATCCATCCTCAACTCTCCCTCGGCCTGAGCACGACCGGCGTGGCCCGAAAATCAATTTCCTTCGTTTTTCCAGTCCAACCCTGACGGCTGACCAGGTCGAGCAAAACAAACATCTGCTGTATCGAGGCCTGGTCCCAACGGTCACCAAGAAGGATCCTCACAGGAGTGTGGATGGGATAAAAAACCGCGTCAAAACCACCTCGGTCATTCCGTTGCAACTCGATCTCACTGACCATTCGGAAAAGGCCCGGTGAGGAATGCCGCAACTCCGACAACCTTTCAAACAGCGGAAGAACGGTCTCTGGGAAGCGGATCCCTGGCTTCAACGACTCAAAAGTCACACCGGAGATGACGGGCAGATCCAACCCCTGAGAGTCCGTGCGGACATCAAAGACCCAACCGTCCTCATCCACGGACAGGACAGCTCCTCCGACCAGACTGACAGCAAGAGCTTTTCTGACTTCCAGCTCGACAGTCAGAGTATCAGGAAAACTCTTCTCGACCCTTGCTGTCTTCACCCATGCCAGCGCTTCAAGCCGGGACTTCAGCATCCCCTCGTCAATAGAGAAATAATACTCATGATCCCGAAGTCCCAGGAGCTTTCCTACAGAGCTCTCCAACCGGGGTCGGTCACCAAGGAAAACAAGCTTTGCCAGCTTCAGGTTGGGAGCCGCCACAAGATGAAAGGCCAATTCCAGAACCAGGAGCACAACGAGAAGGCCGATGAATCCCTTCAGAACAGGACGTATTGCTGTCATCAACGACGCCCCCGGGAAAGATTCAACAGAATCCCTCCCATAAAGAGGCTGATGACCACCGAAGATCCCCCATAGCTGAAAAACGGTAGAGTCACACCGGTGGCCGGCACGGCCCCCACCACCACAGCCGCGTTGATCAACACCTGGTACACCAGAAACGTGGTGACGCCCAGGCCTGTGATCCGGCGGAAGGGGTCAGTCTGAATCAGGCTCACCTGGTAACCCTTCCACGCCAAAAGTCCGAAGAGAGCAAGCACCGCGGTCACACCCCAAAAGCCCGTTTCCTCGGCCAGGGAGGCCAACACAAAATCGTTGTAGACATAAGGAACGCCGCCCAGCTTATGGGTGCCAGCGCCGAAGCCGGTTCCGAAGACCCCCCCAGCCACCAAGGCGTCCTTGGCAGCCCGGATCTGAAAGCTGGCCCCCGAGGGATCCCGATCAGGGGACAGGAAGGTCAAAATGCGCTCCATGCGGTAAGGAGCCGAGAGAACACCCAGGATCCCGAGGCCGCCGGCAAACCCCAGTACCACAAACCAATACCGCAGCCTCACATCGGCGAGGAAGAACAGGACAAGGATGACGAACAGCAGGAACATGGCGGTAGAGTAATCATTTTGCAGGAGGGTGAGGCCCACGAACACGAAACTGACTCCAAAGGGGGGCAGCAGAGACTGGCGAACATCGTCCAGCTGACCCTTTTTCTTGGCGAACATCGACGCCAGGTAGAGCACCACGGTGAGCTTGGCCAGCTCCGAGGGTTGGAACGACAGGCCGAATTTGACGATCCAGCGGCGGGCTCCCAGAATTTCTCCGGCATCCCAGACGGGGAGGAAAACAGCCACCATGAGGATAAAGCTGATAATCAGCAAGACAGGAACCGCCCGGCGGAGCAGATCCAGGTCAAGACGGCTCAAGATCCAGGCTCCAGCACCGCCCACGAGCAGGAGAGTCAATTGCTTCTGCAGAAAGTAATACGGTGATCCCGTCAGACGGTCTGCGGTGAAGTACGATGCCGAAAAGAGGACGGCGGTACCCAAGCCCACTAAAAGGACCAGAACCGTCAACAGGAGAAGATCCGTCTTTTCACCCCGAACTTGTTCGGGCGCAAACACCGCACTCATCATTTTTCCTTACTGCAGTTTCAGGGTCGACAGACCCAGGATGGCAAACAGCCCGCCCAGCAACCAGAATCGCGTCACAACCTTCGTTTCGGCCCAACCGGAAAGCTCAAAGTGATGATGCAGCGGGGCCATCCGGAACACGCGGGTCTTGGTACGTTTGTACCAAAAGACCTGGATCATCACCGAAATCAACTCCATGACGAACACACCGCCAATGATGGCCAAGAGAAGCTCTTTTTTGAGCAACACGGAAACCAGTCCAAACAGGCCGCCGAGAGCCAGGGACCCGGTGTCACCCATGAACACTTCGGCGGGATGACCGTTGAACCAGAGAAATCCAACAGCCGCTCCCACAAGAGCCAGACAGAAAATGGCCACCTCACCACCCCAGGGATTGAAGGGAATCTGGAGGTAGGCCGCATAGTCGATCCGGCCCGATACGTAAGCAATGGCGGCCAGAGCCAAGCCGACAAGAATCACCAGTCCCGTAGCAAGACCGTCGAGACCGTCGGTGACATTGACAGCGTTTGACCAGCTCATCATCAAGAAAATTCCAAAGGGAACCATCAACAGCCCAAGATTGAGCACGGGGACTTTTAGGAAAGGGACATAGAGAAACGTGTTGAACCCGGGGATAAACGTCAGCCAAACCATGCAAACCGAGGCAACCAGAAACTGGCCCAGAATTTTGGTCCAGCCGGAAATTCCCTTGGAGTTGCGGGCAAGAATCTTCAGAAGGTCGTCTGCAAACCCAATACCGCCGAAACCAATCAAGGCAGTCAGCAGAATCCAGGTCACGGGGAGAGTCAGATCCATCCACAACAGTGCGGCAACGCCAATCCCCAGGATCATCAATAGACCACCCATTGTCGGCGTGCCGGACTTGGCAAGATGCGACTGAGGGCCATCTTGACGGACCGACTGTCCAGCCTTGAGCTCCCGCAGTTTCCGGATCAGCCAGGGCCCGACCAGAAAAGAGATCAACAGAGCCGTGACCGCCGCGTACGCGGAGCGAACCGTGATGTATTTCAAAACATTGAGCAGGGAAAAGTGCTCCACCAGCGGGTAGAGGAGATTATAAAACACGGGCAGCCTCCTGGGGAGCGTTCCAAAGATTCTGTAGGCGTTCAAGTTGATTGCTGCGGGAGCCCTTCAGGATAACGAGGTCGCCAGGCCGCACGAAGTCAGCGACTTGCGACTCCAGCTCTTCAAAGTCATCAGTCCAAACCAGATGGCTAGGAAACTTTCCCGCAACGCTGGCTTGGTAGGACACCTCGGCTTCGGTGCCGAAGAAGAAAACCGCATCGACATCCAGGCGGGCGACCTCTTCACCGAGACGGCGGTGCAAACTGACAGCTTCCATTCCCAACTCTTTCATGCTCCCCAGAATCAAAACCGTTCGCCTCGTTCTGGGCAACGAGTTCACCAGCTGCAACAAACCAAGCATTGAGTCGAAATTGGCGTTGTAGCAGTCCAGCAGAAGGTCGACCTCGCCTCGAAGCACTTGCCCGCGGCCAAAACTGGCACCCACCGAAGCCAACGCCGCGGCACATTTGCGGCTGTCCAGTCCCAAGGCCTCAACCGCGGTCAACACAGATAGCGCGTTGTCGATGTGGTGCAGTCCCGGAAGTGAGAGCCGAAACGCTGTTCCTCGCCATTCGAACTCCGAGCCATCCAGGCCGTGATCTGCTAGCAGCCGGAATCCTGGTTGACCCCGCCCAAAGGTCTTGACTGTGCCTTCAAAGCCTTCGGTCAACACAGATAGAAACCGATCCTCCGCAGGGAGCACAGCAATGGCCACAGCACCACTTTTCGAAAAGATTTTCTTTTTTTCTAAAGCTATCTCACGTTGACTGCCGATGATACCGATATGGGCAGTACCAACGTTTGTCACCAAGGACAAAAGAGGACGGACAATGGCAGCCAGAGAGTCCATCTCACCCCGGTGATTGATCCCCATTTCAAAAACTGCAAAGCGGAAGCCCTTGTCCATTCCCAAAGCCGTCAGAGGCAAACCGATCTCAGAGTTGAAATTCCCTTTGGTTGCATAAGTCGTTCCGAACACCGCCAAGGCGGCAGCCAACAGCTCCTTGGTGGTCGTTTTACCGTTGCTGCCGGTGATTCCTATTCTGATGGTGGAAGACAGCGCATCCAGGTGAGCGGCAGCGAAGAGAGATAGTGCTTCGAGAACCTCGGGGACTACTACAATGGCAACCCCATCCAGGCGACCCAGTTCCTTCTGCAGGACACCCCAATACTCTTGCGAACAGAACGAAGCCCGTGCTCCAGATTTCAACGCAGCCACAATAAACTCGTGCCCATCCGTGTTCTCTCCCTTCAAGGGGACAAACATCGCTCCATCAGGAATAAAACGCGAGTCAATGAAAAAAGTTCCAACTGCCTCCAGAGCCATTGGATCGCCTTCAATCCGGGCCAGAGGAAGAACCTCGCCCCAGCGCTCTAAACTCCACCTCAACGGTTACTTCCCCTCTCCGGGTGCCTGAAAACGAACCTTGACAGTCCGGTCGGCACCGACAGTTTCCAATCCAAGGTCTTTCTCAGCCAATGCTTCAATTCTCTGAGGAGAGCGCAGCACTGTGACACCTGCCAAAATCTTTCTATTCTTCTCTACCCATTCGTACTGTTCCCGTTCTTTGGAAGCCACATCGCGCTTGAGTTCTTGAAACTGAATTGCCTGCACAACGACGGCCAGAAGGAAGACCGGTAGAGTTGCGGCACAGAACAACAATAACTTCCTGTTCATTCGTCTTCCCTCCTCTCTCTCAGTTTCCGAACCGCCCGCAGCTTTGCGCTCCTGGAAGGCGGATTCAGTTCCACCTCAGCCTCTTGGGCCGTCAGCGGATGCCGCGTCAAATCCTCAGCCATCGCCTTGCCTCCGCAGCGGCACCGGGCAATCTCGGGTCCACAGATGCACGCCTTCGCTTTGTCGCGGAAGAAGGTCTTCACTGCCCGATCTTCCAGCGAATGAAAGGTGATGACACAGAAACGACCTCCAGGTGCCAACACCCGAAACGCTGCGTCCAGCACCCGTTCCAGCCTATCCAGCTCGCCATTGACCGCAATCCGGAGCGCTTGAAACGTCTTTGTAGCCGGATGAAGCCTGCCATACCGTGCCGCAGGGGGAACGGCCTCCCAGATCCTATCGGCCAATTGCTTGGCCGTCTCAATCCTTTCCCCCTTGCGAACCTCCACCAACCTGCGGGCAATCTTTCTCGAGAAAGACTCCTCCCCGCAGGTCCAGATCACCCTTGCCAGTTCCTCCTCAGACCAGGAATTCACCGCATCAGCGGCGCTTTCTCCAGCAGAAGGGTCCAGACGCATATCCAAGGGTTCCTCTCCCCGGAAAGAAAAGCCCCGACCGCTTTCCTCGTAGTGGTAAACCGAAATCCCAAGGTCCAGCAGAACCACCTGGGGTCGCTCACCAGTTCCCCAACCGGCAAACACTTCGTCAAACCACCCGTGCACAAATTTCACCCGGTCGCCAAATGGTGCCAACCTGGCCCTGGCTTTTGCCTGAATCGCCAGATCAGCATCCAAACACACCAGGTGACAACCTTGTGCCCGTTCCAAAAAGAGCTCGCTGTGACCGCCCTCACCCGTGGTTCCATCCACCACAAGGTCACCATTTTGGACGGCAGCCAGAGCCAGCACTTCTTCCGGCATCACGGGCCGGTGTCGAATCTCCACCCCCTATTCCTTTGGCCAGGAGACATTGAGCTCTCCCACCAGCGACCCGATATTCTCATCAATCATCTTCTGGTAAGCCGCATACGCCGCCTCGTCCCAGATTTCCAGATAGTTGCGGATGCCGACGACAACACAGTCCTTTGCCAGACCCGCATGCTCCCGAAGAAGCGCTGAGATTCCGATGCGGCCTGCCTTGTCCACATCAAGTTCCAGCGCGCTGCCGATAATCCGCCTCTGAATCATCAGATCCCGCTGATTGAACATCCCCACCGATTCTTGAACAGTCTTGGAAAAAATCTCCCACTTAGGATTGGAAAAGAGCCAGAGACAACGGTCGATACCCTTAGTAAGAATCACGGTGTCACCCGCAATTTCGGTCTTGAGTTTTGTAGGAATGAGCAACCGGCCCTTGTCGTCCAAGGCGGCCCTAAACTCCCCCGTCATCATCCTAGATCACCACTTTTCCCAATTTTTCCCCACTTTTCCCCACCCATCACTCATCATAGACACAGAAATTTCCCTGTCAACCGATTTGAGTGGACCAAAAAATGAGAATATGCACCCGATTTTCCATAAGTGCTATACGTACGTTAACCAATGGCTCACGACGCATGATTTGAGGTGACTAAGTTGTGTACGAATGGGAAGTTAGGACGAAATCAGGTCTTTTTTTGAAAGACTTTGTAGTCCAAATCCGGGAACACATTGTTCCGTTTCTCCAAGGTGGTCAGCCACTCGGTATCCATCGTGTTGGAAGACAAAGATTCGTAGATACGTGTGAAGTTGGAGATGTGTTCCTTAACCCGACGTTCGGCATAACCGACCGTCGTACCACTTTTGATGATGAGCGGCCAGTCAGAAGCTTGCGACAGCAAAACCTCACGGGCTGCCTGATTGAGCGCACGCTGTTTGCGGCCCTGGACATCAGGAAAGCGGCCTACAAGTTCAACCATCCGCTGAACCGCCTTGAACGTATGCCGATAAATCCAGTCGTTGGACCCGTCAAGCCAGGCTTCGGCGTAGCCTCCCGTGGCCCAACTGCTGAAGGCTAGTTCAGTTTGCTGAAACACAGCACCGGAAGCAGCAACATCCGAGGGTGTCACAAGGCGGATACCGGGCTGGGATACGGCCTGCCTGAAGAACGCATCGAGCCAGGAGACACCTTCAAACCACCAGTGACCAAAAAGTTCGGCGTCAAAGGGACTGACAATCACTGGCGTTTCAGCAAGGCCGGCTTCAGCGATCTTTTGAGCGTGCTGAATTCGGTTGTAAAGGAAATTCTGGGCATGCTCTTTGACCCGAGCTTGAGCCTTGTCGGGATCGTACCAAAGCTTTTGATCGGTAGGACCGGTAACAGCATGATACTTGAACCCGGTAGCCAGACGCTCATCGGTACCCGGCATATAGGGTTTCAAGTATTCCAGATCCAGATCAAACCCGATATCTCGGTAGAAGTCACGGTAGACGGGATCAGATGGATACCCTCTGTCAGGAGACCAGAGGGCATTGGTGGATTCCATGTCCCGAGGAAAGGCAAGGATACCCCCAGAAAGTGATAGCGGAGCAAAAACACCGGCCCTTGGAAAATCCCTGGCATTGAGTACCGCATGGGCAGAGGCAAAGAAATACTCGAACTTGTGCCGTTTCAGGGTCCTTTCCAAGCCTGGAAAATACGCGCACTCTGGCAGCCAAAGACCCTTCGAAGGCCTTCCGAAAGCTCGGATATGCGCTTCAGCGGCCACTTGGAGCTGTGCGTCAATGGTTTCCGGATGGTTCTGATACAGTGGCAGGAAGGCGTGCGTAGCGGCACTGGTGATCAGTTCGAGGTAACCTTTCTTCTGGAAGTAGGAAAACCCACGCAAAATATTGCCTTGATAGACCTCGTGAAAATCCAGCTGGTTGTGCTTGTGCAACTGTCGGTACAGCTTTGCCGTCTTGTAAGTGGTCTGCCCTTCGGTCCGGACCAGTTCGCACTCTGCCAGCTCAACCTGAAGATCCAGATATTGGCGGTAGCGATCCTGTAAAAGGGTGTCTGTGAGCATGGCTGTCAAGGTAGGAGAAAAGCTCATCGTCAGGCGGAACGGAATCCCATCTTCCTCAAGCTTGTTGAAAACGCGCAACAGCGGCAAGTAGGTTTCAGAAAGGGCTTCAAAAAGCCACCGCTCCTCGAGAAAGACCGGATATTCAGGGTGCCGGACAAAGGGCAAATGAGCATTCAGGACGAAAGCCAGATCGGCGCGGTTCATTCAACAACATCCAAAAATGCAGAATCATCCCAACCACCAATGCGATGGGGGTAGCCGGGAACCGAGGCTTCTACCCGCTCCTTGACCGTCTCACATTGTGCCGAACCAGAGACTTCGAGAAGACGGACCTGTTCGGCAGACAAACCAGGCCTTTCTTTGGGATCATCCGGCAGCTCTGGAGGCGCAAGCAGCATTGCAGAGCGTGCAAGCATCCGACTCTCCCGGTCGGTTTGTGCATGGAGCTCCAGTGCATACCATCGTCCGGGAGTCGGCAAGTGAAGGTACCGGCTGCCAGCACCCTGCGGAACGGGTATTGGAAAAAACGTGATGCAAGAAGACTCGCAAGAGGCGTATTCCAATACTCGAAGAGCTAATCCGCGAAAGGAAGGATCCTGAGTCCAGACATCCAGATCTTTCTTGCGCACTTCCCAGAGAACAAGGGCCCAGGAGGAGTCTCTTAGAACCAAATCGACAGAATTATCGTCGTAGGATGCGGGTAAAACAGGAGCCTGTGTAAAGGCAACAGAGGGAGAAGAAACCGGCAAGGAAGAAAACTTCGCCTGTTCAATCTTGAGAATCAGGTTTTGAAGCGTTTCCCTTTCCCGATCATCCTCTTCATACGCCTCAAGGAGATCCTCAATCAACACCTCATGGGAGATTCCGGGATCAACGGAAAGGTTTTCTTTCCGGGCCAGATCCAGGAGCACGGTCATTGGCAGACCTTCCAGTCTTTCCCTGGTCATTTCCCCTCCCTGAACCCCTAGGTTAGGAAAAATCCGGTTTCGGTGTCAAGGGCCCTGACTTTACAAGCGGGGCCTGAGGACCGATAGTAAGGAGATGAACCCCTGTTGTGTCCTCACCGGTCATTTTCTTTCTCCGCTTGGGAACGATCCTTGGACGGGCTTGCGCCACGACTACAGCCCGACGGAGAATTTCCAACAGCAATGGATTCTCCGGAACCGAGCCTGTTACGGTGCCAACTCAGCCTCCCGCATCTTAAATCCCGAAGGCCGAATCAGGGATATTCTCAATAATTATCGTCACTTGAACTTCAGCATGTCCCCCGCCCTGCTCGCAGAACTGGCACGCTCCAGCCCCAATGTCTACCGTCGGCTTAAGGAAGCGGATGCCGAGAGCGTTCTCCGCTGGGGTCATGGAAACGCGATGGCAAGGCCTTGGCTGGAGGTGGTACTCCCTCTCTTGAGTCCCGAACAGGCCGCCCTCCAGATCGATTGGGGTCTGGAGGCCTTCAAGCACCATTTTGAAAGGCCGGCCGAGGGCTTCTGCCTGCCCCACGACGCTGTCAGTCCGGTCATTCTTGACCTGCTCATCTCTCGAGGATTGAAATACCTGTTGCTTTCCCCCTATCAAGCAGAGGGAATCATGCCCATCGGCTCGGGAAGCTGGCAATCGCTGGGAGGATCCCCCGTATCCGGTGACCGCCCTTTCCAGATCGATCGCCCCCATGGCAGTCTCGCAGTGTTCTTTCCCGATGAGAATCTTTCCCGAAGCCTGCTAGCCGATCACCTGCTGCGCGATGCCAACCGCCTTGATGGTGCGCTGAGACACTCGCTCCAAGCGACAGGATTCATCAATGCCGCCGTTCGGGGTGAAGTTCTGGGAATTGACGAGCCCTTCGCTGACATGTGTCTGGCTGCCCTTTGGGAACGGCTCAACGGCTCTTCTCCCGTGGATTGCACCAACTATGGGTATGTTTTGGAACACAGACAGCCCCAGGAGCTTGTGAAGCTGAAGAAAGGCGACGACGAACGGGGCTCATCCTCCGATTGTCCCCATGGTGTGGCGCGCTGGTATCGAGAATGTGGCTGCCGTTCTTCAGCCACCCATCAACGTTGGAAAGAACCACTTTGGACAAAGCTAAACCACTGGCAGACCAAGCTCCTCAATGAAACCGAAGAAATGGTTGCCTCCTTAGGTCTTTCCATTACGAGTTTTCAGATGGCTCTGCCCCAGCTGGTTCTTGGTATCACGCCACCGAGAATCTGGGCTCAAAACCTGCTTGGCCATGCAAGCCAAATAGAAGAAGATCAACTGCTCAGAGCTGCGAGGGGCTTTCAGTGGGCCCAGGCCTTCCTTCAGGCGTCCTTGTGGAATGTCGACGACCCAACGGTGCCCGAGTCAAGGGGAATTCTCCTGGAGACGTTGAGAGTTTTTGATTTCACAAAAAGTTCAGTATCGGACTATGTTAATGACCTCAAAAACATCCACTTGAATGACGGCCGATCTCTTGAGACTTTTATCACCAGTGAATTGTGGCGCCGCCGCCACGACACCCGTTTTACGGCAGCATTGCTCCTCCTCGACCGACTTCTTCGACCGCGAGCCCGCTATCAAGACAACCTGGGCCTCCTGACCGTGACAGACTTTTCCCGCAACCGTCATGAGATTGAAGAGGGTGTGTACCGGTATACCGGTCTAATCCGACTATTGGACCAAGCCAGCGACAGCGAGTCTGAATTTGAATACCTTTTGCTGGAGGATCACCGGGAAGGGGTAAGCCTGTTCTTGAAAGACTCGTTATCGGTAGGGAAACCCGAAGCATATGACCTGGAGTCATTACCGGTAGGTGACCGAATGGAAATTGTCCGCCTTATGGGTCAGGATCTGGAAACCAACCTCGCTAGTGAAACTCAGGCGATCTTCCCCCTCCTCAGAAAGTCACTCGTGTATTCGCGCCTTCTTGATGTACCTCCTTTGCCCATGGCGAGGTCCCTCATGGAATTGGCGGTTACCAGAAAAATCCTTGTTTTGACAGAGAACCCTGAGGCCCCTGGGTCGGCCCTCCTTCAAACGTTAGAGGAGGAACTGGGTTTTGCCCGGGATTTTGCTCTGAACCTCGATTCAGACAGGTTGAATGAGCGTTTCTCCCGATGGCTGGCACAGGCACTCGAAGATCCTGACACGTTCACCTCTGAAACCGTCGTCAAAGCTGTCGAGACACTTCTGGCAGCTTTAGGGCGCTGGGGGTTCAACCCAGATCTGACGGTGGCTCAGGCACTCGTTTTTGAGGCTCTCCGTGACCGGGCCCCCACTTTGCTTGCGGCCCTAGAAACAGGACGGATCGAGGCCCTTCACGAGATTAAGCGCTTGCTCCGTTTGGGGGCTTTGCTATGGATTGATACTTCGTCAGTGAAGAACAGACTCTTGGAGTCCTAATCAACCTTAGCGGGTACCAAGAATCCGAAATGTTTTGCCGGCCTGGTTGCCTTGGAAATCCCGGACTAACACTTCCAGAATATTGGTACCTTGGTTGAAAAACACCTGCCCGAGGTTCCATTCCTGCTCTCTTGAAAAAACAGCGTCGCTGAAAGCGGACATACCCTTGACCTGCCAGCGGCCGCCTTTTTCTTGAACAGAGTCCAAAGGAACGTTGAAAACCTCTGTGCCGTTCAAGTATGCCTCAACGGCGTACACTCCCCGCTGTCCCTCGATACCCTTTTCTTTTCCTGGCGCAGGGAAAAAAGTGATCGGATCAAGAATTTCCACTTGGAGATCCCCGTAGCCAACAGCCAGAGAACTCTGATCAAAGAGGGAAACAGAAGTCGTCTGACCTTCCGGAAAGACCCGTACATCAAGAAATACCGGTGCTTTGGTGTCCGGGAGGGGGGGAAATACCAACAACGGATTGACCAGCTCGCCCAGTTGTTGATCAAAAACGAAGATTCGGTGGCGAGACTCGCTGGCTCCTGGTTGAACCTCGGGTTGCCCCAAAGGTTCACCCCGCTGGAAAGAACGCTTCTGGTCGATGGGTACCGGTACAATCCGCGTGGTAACGGTCCGCAGATTGTCCTCATGTGCAAGCGCGATGAAACCACCAAGGCCAGACGAGAGATTCTGTACCCCCTGACTCTCGGGACGAAAAACAAACAAGACATCACCATTTTCAGGAGTGGCCAGGACAGGAAGAAGTGTCTGCGTTTCTACGCCGGGTAAGAATGAACCCAATGAAACTTGACCGAAGGTCCGAATCACCTGCATGTCGGAACCTGGCCAGTCATAGGCTCCAACAGGATTCACGACAATGACCACCCAAAAAAACAGTACTCGGTACTTCATTGGATCCGTACCTCCAACCGAAGCAGGGTCTGATCAACTCCCAAAAAAAGAGAATCCGCCTGTACTTTCAGAAGGAGGTCTCGTGCTGAGAACGGCAGGGTAAAAACTGATGCTCCCGAAATCGAAGCAATCCTCAGTGCCGCACGATCTCCCTCCCGCTGTACAAAAGCAACCAGCGCTCCCCCAGGGAGTGACTCCAGCACAACCGGACTACCCTGAGTTGGTACAATCACCTCTTCTTGCGGTGACTTGGGATCAAGAAATGCCAGTCCCAATTCCGTTTCATAATACGCTAATGTGCCGCCGTTCAAGAAACCAAGAGGAGTGGGCCAAGGTCGGCTTTCTTTCAAGGGTTTATGAAAAACGGGTCGGAAATCAGCTCCGCCGCGTTCCAAGACAAGAAATCTCTTGGGGTCGACCCCGGCTAATGCCAGAACTCTTTCCCCGGAGGGAGAAACACTGACATTGTAGACAACAGGAAGACGGCTTCCACCGGGTTGAAAACCGCCGGCAACTTCCCCACGGGTGTCAAAAAGCTGGATCTTGCCATCAAGAGTACCAACAACAGTGAGGTTCTCCGATGCGGCTATCGAAGTAATCAAACTGGAAAAGTGTTTGCTCCATTGTACTCGGCCCTGCGTTGAATACGCTTTCAGAGACATACGGTTCTCATCCAATGTGAAAAGCAGACCTTGTGACCAGTGCGGGTACTGTTCTCCAGGGAGCGTGAAGAGAACTCCTTGCGCCCCCTCTACCACGACTTGATTTTCTCCTACGTTAAACCAGGAAATCTTGCTGCCCGAGGCCGTTGCCCGAGGTCTCCGAGCTTGTATCTGCTCCATTTTTCCCTCAACGGACCAGTATCCTTCCCAATTGCCCAGGGTGAAAAACGTACCTCCTGGGGAAAGAGAGCTGCTTTTTTTTAACTCGTTGAGAGGAATAGCATCCCCAGGGGTGAGCGTGAACTCGGCAGGGAGGGGTCGAGGAAACAAGATGAGATAAAGCGCAACAAACAATACAGCAACCGAGATATAAAGCAGATTGAACTGTTTGTCCCGAAGGGAGGACTCACGCAATAAACCCATGGGGGCAGAATAGCGAACCCCACCCCCCCTGTCAATGAACTAAGATTATTGTTTATCCGCGATGTCTTTACGTTTCAAATCATTTTCCAACTTCTGTTGCCAAATTTCCATCTTCTTTTTGATGTTTTCCGCTTCTTGCGCCCGGTTGATGGCCATTGAAAGGTATCTCAACGCTCCCAAGTATTTGATTGCGAGTCGGAAGTCATCAAACCTCAGGGTCGATAATTCGTACTTTTCCCGATAGCGATTGGCTGTTTGGTCTAGAAGTTTTCTTGTCAGGGTCAAGTGGGCCATTTTAATATCATAACCGTCAGCATTGGGATCCATGTCTTGGAAAAGCGTTTTCAAATTGAGAAGATTTTTCACCACCGTGGCATATCGGCCTTCCAACTCGACAAAAGCCCACTTCCACTTGGTATTATCTCCGTAGCCAGATAGAACCAACTGTATGGCCAAGCCCATTTTACTGATCAACTTCCATCGATCCTGATGATCAAAGGAAGATATCAGAACCACCTTGTCTTCATAGTCCGACCAGGGACCATCGATAACACCGGTAACCACCTGCTCCATATAAATGATGACTTTGTAACAAAGCTTGCGTGCTTCATTGAGATACCCTTCGTTCTTGACTCCCAGGAGGCTCATGGAGAGGTTGTTCATCAGGACATAATACGAAAGGAGATTCAGGTTCTCTTCGGCAAGCCTGATCTTTTTGTATTCTGCACCGGTAGTATCTCTTTCCATGACCTGAAGAATCAGCTTTTCACGGTTCTCGATGTCCTCAATGGTTTTCTTGTAGTCCTGGATTTTCTCGAGGTACTTCTTCCGGGCGTCTTCGCTGACTTTTGACATCCTTTACCCCTAGGCACCGTAGCGCCCAATCAATTCCTGTGCATGCTGGAGGCTGACATCGGTCACAATGACTCCCGAAAGCATCCTTGCGACTTCCCTGACTCTCTCGTCACCGGTGATGGCAGAAACCCTGGTGGTGGTCCTCCCCGCATCAGAGAATTTTTCAACCCGCAGGTGGTGATCAGCAAACGAAGCAATCGATGCTAGATGGGTGATGCACAACACCTGCTTGGTCCGAGAAAGCCTTTTCAGGTATTTTCCAAGGGCCAATCCGATTTCACCACCAATTCCAGTATCGATCTCATCAAAGATCATTATCGGTATTTTATCTGCTTCACTCAAGATTGTTTTCAGCGCAAGCATCACACGGGAAAGTTCGCCACCGCTTGCCGTTTCGCGAAGGAGTTTGGGCGTCTCACCGACATTGGCTGCTAATAGAAACTCAACTTGATCCAATCCATAGGGGGTGCACACGGGCTTCCCTGACTCTCCCATTCGGCGTTGAAACCCAATTTTGAAGATCGCCCCCCGCATTCCCAAATCGGCGAGAGCTGTCTTCATTCCTGCTTCTAGCAGTTTGGCAGCCTCCTGACGCCGGTCCGAAAGCTGAAGCGCCGCCTGAATCAACTGCTGTTCCATTGCATTCAATCGTGATTCTTCTTTTTCCCTTTCGGAAGAAAAGTTCTCGAGAAAGGCTTTCTTAGCACGGGAATCCTCCAGGGTCTTGCGAACAAGTTCCCAACCGGGTCCGTAGCGCTTGTCCAGTCCATGGAGAGTAGCAAGCCTGTCATTCACTTCCTCGAGCCTGTCCGGGCTGAAACTAAGACCTAACCGGTAACGATGCAGGGTCTGAGCAATATCCTCAACCTCCATCAAGGCATTTTCCAAGCGAGTTTCCTCGGGCAGCCAACGTTCGTCGACCATGACAACCGCTCCAAGAGCCTGACGGGCAGTCTTGAGTTGGGCCAGGGCCGACGATCTCCCCTCAGTCAAAGCTTGCTCAAGGGTGTCCAGAGCTCCTCCGAGCTTGCCGAACTGTTCAAGCCTGGCCCTTTCGGATTTCAACTCGTCTTCTTCTCCATCATCCCGCAAAGTTGCCTTCTCGATGTCCTGGATCACCTGATTCAAGCGAAACAGCTCTTGCTCGCGGTCGGCTTCGCCTGACACCAGTTCTTCGAACTGTTTCTTAGCGAGGTTCAAGGATTGAAATTCCGTCGCAAAGAGCTTGAGTTCTGACTCAAGTCCAGCAAACCGATCCAACAACCTGCGGTGCTGATCGGCGGAAAAAAGACTCTGGTGCTCGTGCTGTCCATGAAGATCGACTAGAAACCCTGTAAGTTCTTCCAGCTGCGCTCTGGTCACCGGCAACCCTCCTACAGTGCACCCACCTCTTTTTTGGGGACGAACGACTCTCTTCAGCAGAAGGGGTTCCTCTAAAGGCCAAGCGAGATCATTGGCAGTCAGCCACTCCAAGGCTTCTTCGGGGGGGTCACACGAAATCGTGCCACTGACCTGGGCCTCTTCAGACCCTGTTCTAATGACTTCGGTATCAGCTCGACTTCCCAATAGCAAGCCCAATGCTCCAATCAAGATGGATTTCCCAGCTCCGGTCTCCCCGGTCAGGACGTTCAACCCTGGTGCAAAAGCAACTTGTACTTTGTCGATAAGGGCATAATTGGTGATGGTGAGTTCCTGGATCACACCCGCTCCTTAGTTCAATTTGGCGTGGACAATCTCATAGAACGATCGTCGGTCCGACTTTACCAACAAAGCTTTCATCGGATGACGCCCTACCGTGATCTTGTCCCCGGGACGGGGTTGAAAAACTCCACGACCGTCTACAGTGAGTGTAACGGGAATTCTTTGATTCTGCTTCACGGTAACCGTAATTCTCTCTTGAGGAGGCAACACAAGAGGACGATTTGAGAGGGAATGAGGACAAATTGGGGTCAAAATCAGTGCCTCTGTTTCCGGATGAAGGATCGGACCTCCCGCCGCCAAGGAGTAGGCTGTTGAACCTGTAGGAGAGGCAACAATCAAGCCATCTGCCCGGTACTGGCCCAAGAACACTCCAGAAAGATCGACATCCAGAGTCACCAGGCGTGATGCTGAACTGCCACTTAGTACACAATCATTCAAAGCAGATTCTCGGAGCAAAGTCCGATCTTCCCGATGTACCTCAATATCCAACATCAACCGCTCTGATATTCGAGCCTCGCCACGCTCAAACGACTCAAGGGCTTCCAGCCATTCCTCTCCAAGAACCTCAGTCATGAATCCCACGGTTCCCAGATTGATTCCCAAAATAGGAATCGGTCTGGTCGAGAACAACCGGCAACTGAAAAGGACAGTTCCGTCTCCTCCAAGAACAATCGCTGCCTGTGCGGCTGCATACTCATTTTCCAGCCCAGAGGTGACAGTCTCCTGCCCTCGGTACGATAGAACAAGAGAATGAATACCTTTGGCCTCGAGAGTTTTTGTAATGCTTTTGAGGTATTCGGCTGCCCGGCGTTTCTCGAGGTTGGCAACAACGACGACTGTCTTCAGCTCCATGCGACTCCCTTCAAGGCAACGAGGAAATAACCTTGCCCAAAAGTTCCAGCTCTTTGAGTGAAAAGGTCGTATATAACGGAAAAATCAAGGTATGGAATACAAACGTCCTGGCATGGGGGCAAAATTCGATTGAAGAATCTGCATTTATGTGTGAAAGGTTCCGAAAGGCCCAATTAGCTTCAACGGATTTCTTGCGTGAATAGGCAAGGACTTCTTTTGCCCCTGAGTCGACTAATACCGGAAACCATGGCAGCACCGGCAGGCTATCGCCGGGCTGCTTCGGTTGTCGGTAGTGCCTAGGCAATTTGAGAAAGAGCTGCCGGAAATGTACGCGTTTTTTTTCAGAAAAAACACCCAAGTCACTCCATTGTGACAATATCAGAGCAGAGCTAAGGTCAGAGAGGGCTTCCCAAGGAACCAAGGGAACAGCGTCGGGTTGCAAATTGCGGTAGCCGACTAAACAGCCTCCAGCACCAGCTACTAAAGTCTCTGGTGAAAATTGAGCCAGTACAACATCTCCGAGTGAACCGACAGGAGCACCCTCGCAAACCCCGCCCATTCCCTGACTAATATCGGCAATAACAGGAACACCCATTGTATTCAAGAGGGCGAAGTCTGGAAGAAAACCCAGACAACAGTCAGCAACAATTGCCTTGGGCTGTTGTGGCAACAATAGCGCCACTTGCTCGAGATCAATGACTGGTGAGTCCACACAAACATCAGCAAAGAGAATCTGGATTTCGGAACGAGCAAGAGAGTCTGCCCAATAAGGAGGTGCCAAAGGTGATAACACAACCTTATCTCCAGAACTCAAGCCGAGAGTCCGTACGATGTTCCGAATACTGTCTGTCACACTAGCAAAAACAAAAGTCTCTTTGAGACGAAGTGTGTGTGCAATTTCCCGACAAAGCAATTGACTCACTTCACCACTAGCCAAACGATCGTGAACCATCGCGTCCAAGACATGATCAAAGTCCTGGCGTCTTAGCGACGGACGCGAGAGGGGAAGCGACATTCGAGGCTCAACGGCTCATAACTGAGATTTGCTGCAGTTCTTTGGGATCGAAGAGGCGATGAATATCAAGAATGATGAGGTAGCCGTCATCCCCCTGAACCACACCCTGGATGTACTCTGCCCCGATACCTGAGATAATCTGAGGGGGCGGTTGCACCTGATCCATTTCAATGGAAACAACTCTGAGAACCTTGTCGATGATAATACCAATTTTCGTCCCATTGATGTTGATGATGATGGAACCCGAAAGGAGTTCGTCATCTTCACTCAGCTGAACCCTCTTGATATGAAACCGGCGATGGAGGTTGATGACAGGAACAATGTCTCCACGAAGGTTGAAAATTCCTTCCACATACGAAGGAGCGTTGGGAATAGGCCGGATAGCTTCAACCTTCCAGATCTCATTCACATCCATGATGTCAATTCCGTACTGCTCGTTTCCCAGCTGAAAGGTCACAAGCTGTCTTTGGTTGTCTTTTTCCACCCCGAGCCTCCGTTACCAACTCTAGGATAACGGAGCAATCCTCAAAATGCAAGTTCTGCAAAGAAGGGACCGTCACCCACAAGACAAAAAGAAACGCCCCATCGGGAAGATGGGGCGTAATGGAATAAAAAGAAGCCTGGCGACGACCTACTCTCCCGCGATAGCAGTACCATTGGCGCTGAAGAGCTTAACTTCCGTGTTCGGGATGGGAACGGGT
>JAIFLN010000063.1 GCA_020049045.1 Spirochaetota bacterium
ATGTTCCCGACGTGGTGGCCGCCCTCAAGGCGGGTGCCTTCGACTTTCTGGAAAAGCCCCTCGACCCCCAGCGGGTCGCAGTTCTGGTGGCTCATTGCCTGCGCCAGAAAAAACTGCGGTCCGAGGTGGAAGAACTGCGCGAATCGTGGAAGCGGGACCACTTTTTTGCAGGAACCAGCCCTGCCTCGGTACGGGCGCTGACCCTGGTGGAAAAGGTGGCACCCACCGATATGACCGTTCTTCTCACCGGTCCCAACGGTTCGGGAAAGGAGCCCCTGGCCTATCTGACCTACCTCCTTTCGCTCAGGCTGGGGCGTCCGTGGATTACCGTCAACTGCGCCGCCATTCCGGCCGCCCTGTTTGAGAGCACCCTTCTGGGCCATGCCAAGGGTGCATTTACCGGGGCGTCCGAAACCAAGAAGGGCCTCTTCCAGCAGGCCGACGGGGGGACTTTGTTTCTGGACGAGATCGGCGAGCTTTCGCTGGAGGTGCAGGCCAAGTTGCTGAGGGTGCTCGAGACCAAGGAGGTGGTGCCCGTCGGGGCCGACCAAGGCCGCCGGGTCGACTTCCGGCTGATTGCGGCCACCAACCGCGACCTGGAAAAGGAGGTGGCCGAGGGGCGCTTCCGCGAGGACCTCTACTACCGCCTCTGCCAGATGGTCATCGCCGTTCCCGCTTTGAAAGACCGCCGCGAGGATCTGCCCGGTCTGGCGGCTTTTTTTCTGGCGGAAATCGATGCACGTCGCGGAAGTTCCGGAACCACGCTCACCGACGAAGCCCTGGTCTGGCTGAAAGCCCAGGAGTTTCCCGGCAATATCCGCCAGCTTCGCAACTGGATTGAGCGGGCCGCCCTGTTGGCGGCAGGCCCGGAGCTGGGGCCTGCCGATTTTGAAGGCGCTCCCGGAAGCCGCGCCGCCAACCCCGACAGCGAGCTTTTTGAGCTCGATTCCCTGATCGAGGCCCGCCGCGCGTTTGAGCAAGCCTTTTTGCGGCGGCGGCTGGCCCGCTTTGGCGGCTCGGTCAAACTGACGGCTGAGAGTCTGGGCTTGCTGCCCAACAACCTCAGCCGTCGGCTGGCGGAGTTGGGGTTAGCCGATTAGCAGCAACGCGAGGGTGATCAACACCGCCGCGAAGCTTGCTGCGACGTACCCGATCAGGATTTTATTGCTGGTTTTCATGACTCTTCTCCCCATATTTCTGCTGAATTTCGGCCAGGGTGACCCCCAGCTGGTCCATGGTGCGGAACAAGGCCGGCAGCTCAGTTTCGAAAAACTGCTGACGCAGGGCCTCGCGGGCCTTTTGGGGACCGGCAGTGTCGACAAAGTAGCCGGTGCCGCGTTCACTGCGGGCAATGCCGGCGTCGGCCAGCAACTGGAGCGCCCGAACGGCGGTGTTTGGATTCACCTCGAGGCTGGTGGCCAGTTCGCGGGCCGAAGCCAGGCGTGACTCGGGGGCCAGGCGGCCGGCAATCACTTCGCGGGTCAGGTGGTCGGCGATCTGCACAAAAATCGGCTTGTCGTTATTGAACCGCATCACGAGCCTCTTTTTCCTGTACCCGGAACCACGAAAACAGCAGCGCCGCAGCGGGTGTGAAGCAGTACGCGCCGAACGACCAGAACCAGGTCAGAAAGTGCGTCTGACCATCGGTGGCCCAACTAAACTCCATGGGATACAGACCGGGCCTACCCGAAAATGGACCGAGCAACCCGAAGGTGAGGCCGAGAACCAGGGCAAACGCCACCCACACTCCGGCGGTCTTGAAGAAGGCCAGTTTGCGGAACACCGTTGATCCGGCGAAGAACACCAGGTTCATCACGAAGAAGAGGCCCCAAAGCTGCCATTGACCCAGGAACTGCGGCCAAACGATGGGCCCGGAGAACGCCCAAAGTGTCAGACCGACGAGCGAGCCGACAACAGGCACAAGAACCTGGGTCGATAGGAGGGCGGCGAGGTATTTCTCGGCGGTGCTGGCCGGCAGCAACAGCCAGTCCGTGGCCGACTTTCCCGACTGCATTTCGGCAAAAGCGCGCGCCGAGGTCAGAAAGCATGCCAGAACGACCAGCTGCGGCCATGGTCCCTGGCCGGACCAGGATCGCGCCATGCCCGGGCGACCCCAAAGAAGCTGCAACAGCAGAAAGACGAGTTGCAGACCGAGCAAGAGGACGGCCCCCAGAAGCAGCGGGGTAAAGTCGGCCTTCAGGCGGTTTTTGATCAAGGCGAGTGTACGCCCGGGGTTGAGCTCACGCATGGGTTCCTCCTACCAGAGCGGCCAGGCGCGCCGGTTCGGTAATGGCTGTGTTGAACAGCACTTCGAGATCGTTCATCCCCTCGGCCTGCAAAACATGGCCCAGGTCCGTCATGGGCAGGACAAAGGGAATCTTTCCCTTGTCCATGATCAGAATGGGGTCGATGAGGTTTTCCAGGTCGCGCACCTGGTGGGTGCTGACCAGGATTATGCGATCCTCTCGGGCCGCAGCGGCCAGCATTTTGCGGAACTGCATTTTGGAGGGGATATCGAGGCCGTTGGTGGGCTCGTCGAGCAGCAACGTGCGCGCGCCGCTGGCAAGAGCAAAGGCCAGCAGGAACTTTTTGCGCTGGCCGTACGACAGCTTGGACAGCTTTTTATCGCCTTCGACGGCGAAGTCTTGGATCATCTGATCAAAAAGCGGGCGGTCAAACGCCGGGCGGAACGGCAGCTGGCTGGCCAGCCAGTCCTTGGGGGTGAGTGCCGGTACCCACGGATCTTCGGGAACGAAAGCGACGTCGGCCAGGTGAACGGCCTCGCGCTTGGCGGGATTGCGGCCGAAGGTTTCGATGCGTCCGCCCGTGGGCAACAGCGCACCGGCCAGCAGCTTGAGCAGGCTGGTCTTGCCGGCTCCGTTGAGGCCCAACAGACCAGCGATGGATCCCGGCTCAAGCCGCAGATCCATCTTGTCGAACAGAACCGATTTTCCATACCCGAAGGTCATGGATTCCAGTTGTATCATGGATACTCCTTTAGTGTAGTAACATACTAATACACTGGAGTGGAAATGTCAACTTGCCAACGGTCAAGAGGCGTGTTAGTATCATCGAAGCGCTTCGACCGAAGGGGTTTTCTTGGCTACCATGAAGGACGTTGCCCAGCGGGCAGGGGTTTCCCTCAGTACCGTCTCGTACGTGCTCAGCGGCAGCCGGCCCATTTCGGGGCCGACCCGCGCCCGCATCCTGAGTGCCATGGACGAACTGAATTTTCACCCCAACGCCGTAGCCCGCGCGCTGGCCAGCAAGCGTACCAAGGTGCTGGCACTGCTGCTGTCTCCCCAGGAAAGAGGGCTGGGCCACTCCGAGCTGGAATTTGTGCGCGGGGCCACCGAGGCTGCCCGCAACCGCGACCACCACTTGGTCCTGCTGACTGCCGGGATGGATTCGGAGGCCGACTTGTCGTACCTCAAGCACCAGGGGCTGGTCGACGGGCTGATTCTAATGGAAGTGCGTCTGGACGATCCCCGCATTCCGCTTCTCCAGAAACTGGGACTGCCCTTCACCATGCTGGGCCGCTCGGCTCCGACTTTGGTGCTGCCCTTTGTCGACATCGATTTTGACACCACCTACCAGACCCTCTTGGAATACCTGGTAGGCCTGGGTCACCGGCGCATTGCCTTTGTAAACCAAAGCCGTGAGGTCTGGGCCTCGGGTTACGGTCCGGCGGTCCGCGCTCAACAGGCCTTCGAGCACAGTGCCGGAGCGTTGGGGGTGACGGCGCTGTCTGTGTTCAGCTCTTCCACGCCTCGGGACGGGTGGGAGGCCTGCCAACCCCTGCTCGACGCCTCCGAGCCGCCCACAGCCCTGGTCGTGATGAACGATGGGGCCCTCCCGGGAATCCTTCTGGCACTCTCTGCGCGCTGCCTCCGGATTCCCGAAGATATTTCGGTGGTGTCCGCCTGTTCCTCGTCCCTGGTGTCCGAGACCTTGCTGCCGGCGCTGACTTCGGCCGATGCCCCCAGCCGCGAACTGGCCCGCCTGGCGGTCGAGAACCTCATCCAGTCCATCGAAGACCCCGAAGCGGCTCTCCAAAATGTCCTTTTGCCCTGTCAGTTGATCATACGGGCCAGTTCTGCCTCGTTCAGAACCGAGCCCGAAAGGAAGAACATATGAAATTCACCAATGGTTTTTGGCAGGTTCGGGACGGGTATACTGTCCTCAGTCCCGCCGAAGCCTACGACGCCCGCGAACATCAAGGGTCTCTGGAGGTCTACGCTCCGGTACAACGGGTGGTCACGCGGGGTCATACCCTCAATACCCCCCAGCTGACCTTCACCGTCACGGCGGTGGCCCCCGAGGTGCTCAAGGTCCGCATCAGCCACTTTCAGGGAGGCGTTGCGGTTCAGCCTGAGTTTGTTCTGGCACCCCCCGCCAAGACAGCGTCGAAGGTGGTGGTTTCGGAACACGAGGCCAGCATCAGTGCCGGGCGTCTGACCGCCCGGTTTTCCCGGGGATCCGGTCCTTGGAATTTCGAGTTTTTGGGTGACGGCCAGCCGCTGACCCGCAGCGAGCCCAAGGGTGCGGCACTGATCCAGGGACCAGGCGGGGCCGTCTACATGAAGGAAGAGCTGTCGCTTGACGTGGGAGAGGCCGTTTACGGCCTGGGCGAGCGGTTCGGCACCTTTGTCAAAAACGGCCAGGTGGTCGATATCTGGAACGAGGACGGCGGCACCGCCAGCGAGCAGACTTATAAGAATGTGCCGTTCTACCTGACCAACCGGGGCTACGGCGTGTTCGTGAACCATCCCGAAAAGGTCAGCTACGAGGTGGCCAGCGAAAAGCTCAGCCGGGTTCAGTTCTGCGTGGAAGGCGAAGAGCTCGAATACTTTGTGTTCTACGGTCCCACCCCCAAGGAAGTGCTGACCAAGTACACCGCCCTGACCGGCCGGGCTCCCCTGCCTCCCCTGTGGTCGTTCGGCCTGTGGCTGACCACCAGCTTCACCACCAGCTACGACGAAAAGACCGTCACCGGCTTTATCGAGGGAATGGCCGAGCGCAACCTGCCCCTGGCTGTCTTCCACTTCGACTGCTTCTGGATGAAGGAATTCCATTGGAGCGACTTTGTCTGGGACGCCCGGACCTTTCCTGACCCTCAGGGCATGCTGACCCGGCTCAAGGCCAAGGGTCTGAAAATCTGCGTGTGGATCAACTCGTACATCGCCCAGCGGTCGGTGCTGTTCGAGGAAGGCAAGAAGCACGGTTACCTGGTCAAAAAACCAGACGGCGGCGTGTGGCAGACCGACCTGTGGCAGGCAGGCATGGGCCTGGTCGATTTCACCAACCCGGCGGCCTGCGCCTGGTTTGCCCATAAGCTGGAGGGTCTGCTCGATATGGGGGTCGACTGCTTCAAGACCGATTTCGGCGAGCGCATCCCCACCAACGTCGTCTACCACGACGGGTCCGACCCACATCGCATGCACAACTTCTATACGTACCTGTACAACAAGACCGTGTTTGACCTGCTGGAGCGCAAGCGGGGCAAGGGGGAGGCCGTGGTCTTCGCCCGTTCGGCCACCGCGGGAGGACAAAAGTTCCCCGTGCACTGGGGGGGCGACTGCGCCTCGACCTTTCCGGCCATGGCCGAAAGCCTGCGGGGCGGCCTCAGCCTGGGCCTTTCGGGGTTCGGGTTCTGGAGCCACGATATCGGCGGCTTCGAGGGCACCCCGCCTGAAGAGCTGTTCCACCGCTGGCTGGCGTTCGGCCTGCTCTCAAGCCACAGCCGCCTGCACGGCAGCTCGTCGGTGCGCGTCCCTTGGGTGTATGGCGACCGGGCTGTCGAAGTGACACGGTTCTTCACCAACCTCAAAATAGCCCTCATGCCCTACCTGTTCGCGCAGGCCGTTGCCACTACCCAAACCGGTGTTCCCGTCATGCGGGCTGCCCTGCTCGAATTCCCTGACGACCTCACCTGCCAGACCCTCGACCGCCAGTACTTTCTCGGCGAATCGCTGCTGGTGGCCCCCGTATTCCGTGCCGACGGCGTGGTCGACGTGTACCTCCCTGAAGGAACCTGGACCCACCTGCTTTCCGGAAAGACGGTGGAAGGACCGCGCTGGAGCCGTGAAACCCACGACGCCTTAAGTCTGCCCCTCTACGCGCGGCCCCACAGCCTGATCGCCTTTACCAGCGAAAAGACCAAGCCCGACGCCGACTGGACCAAAACCCTGACTGTGAAAGCCTTCGCTCTTGAGGAGGGAAAACCCGCCCGGACGGTGATTGTCGACGGCAAGGGCAAGGAAATTGGGGCGGTCTCGGTGACCCGCAAGGGCACCGGGCTCGCAGTGGAAGCCCCGGCGGCCGTGCTGCCGTTCACCCTTGAGGCAGGCGGCAAAACCTACCGGGTGGAGAAGCCGAGCCAGAGTCTGTTCATTGACACTCTCGAGTTGTCCAGTGGAAGATGCGGTATGCCCCAGGTCGACTCTGTTCGTCCCTTCACCACCACCGACCACCACGCCATCTTCTGGGCCTGGGATCTCTCCAGGCGCAGTCAGGAGGATGGGTACGCGAAGATTGCCGGTTCCATGATGGGGGCCCAAGTTGACCTCAACCCCCACCAAGTCGACGCCGCTCTCTTTGCTCTGAAATCACCCCTTTCGAAGGGAGTCCTGTTGGCCGACGAGGTGGGTCTAGGAAAAACCATTGAAGCAGGGATTGTCTTGGCTCAGAAATGGGCCGAGCGGAAGCGGAAAATCCTTCTGATTCTGCCAGCAACGCTCCGAAAACAGTGGTCCTCCGAACTGGCCGAGAAATTCTTCCTTCCGACGGTGATTCTCGAAAGTAAAAGTTTCAAGGAAGCCGAAGCCAAGGGAGTCACCAATCCCTTCGACCGGGAAGAGGTGATCACCCTGACGAGCTACCAGTTCGCCGCCAAAAAAGCAGGGTATATCCAACGGGTTGGGTGGAACCTCGTTGTCATCGATGAAGCTCACCGGGTCCGGAATAGCTGGCAAAAGAAGAACCAGATGGGCAAGGCGCTCAAGGATGCGACGGCCCACGCCAAGAAGATTCTGCTGACGGCAACGCCGCTCCAGAACAGCGCCATGGAGCTGTTCGGCCTTCTGAGTTTCATCGATCCCCATTCCTTTGGCAGTGAAGAGAGTTTTCGGACCCAGTATGTCCGTCTGGCCGACGAGGGTAAGTTCCAGGAACTTCGGACCCGCATTGCGCCGTTCTTCCATCGAACTCTCAGGCGGCAAGTCCTCGAGTACATCAAGTACACCAAGCGGATTGCACTGACCGAGACTTACACCCCTAGTGACCAGGAACAGTCCTTCTACGACGATTTCACGGCATGGCTGGCCACGCCCAACTTGTATTCCCTTCCCAAGGGACAGCGGGCACTGATGACGTTGGTCCTCCACAAGATGCTGGCTTCCTCGACCTTCGCGGTTCACAACGCCCTCGACCGCATGGTCGAACGCCTCCAGGACATCCAGCACAAAGTCGAACTCGAGGATTTCGTCGAAGACCTCGATGGGATGGATGCCGAAACCGAAGAATGGGAAGACGAAGAGGAAAGTGTCACTCTGATTGATGAGAAATCGCTGAAGGACGAACTTGCCCAACTTCTCGCTTTTCAGCAACGTGTCCGGGCCATTGGTCAGAACGCCAAGGGTGATAAGCTTCTCACCGCCCTTGAATTGGGTTTTCGCAAGATGCACGACCTTGGCGCAGCCGACAAGGCCATCATTTTCACCGAGAGCCGCCGGACCCAGCGGTACCTCCTCGAAATCTTGTCCGACTCCCCCTACGCCGGTTCGATCGTTCTGTTCAACGGCGACAGCAGCTCGAAGCCCGAACTGCGGGCGGCTTTGGTGGACCAGTTCAAAAACTCGGCCAGGATCATGATCGCCACCGAAGCGGCTGCCGAAGGTGTGAACCTTCAGTTCTGCTCCCTCTTGATCAACTACGACCTTCCTTGGAACCCCCAGAGGATCGAACAACGCATCGGCCGTTGCCACCGTTACGGTCAAAAGTTCGATGTGGTGGTGGTCAACTTCCTCAACACAAAGAACCGGGCCGATCAACGGGTCTACGAACTTCTCCAGCTAAAGCTGAGACTTTTTGATGGGGTGTTCGGAGCCAGCGATGACGTTCTCGGGGCCTTGGGTTCAGGTGTCGACTTCGAAAAGCGGATTCTGGGGATCTACCAGACCTGCCGCACCCGGGACCAGATCGATGACGCCTTTGGCCAACTTCAGTTGGAGTTGGACGAAACCATCAGCCAGACGATGACCAAGGCCCAACAAAAGGTGCTAGAGAATCTCGATGAAGAGGTCCACCAGCGGCTCAAGATGCGGGAGACAGAGGCCCTGGCCATCCGAAGTTCTCAGGAACGGGCGCTCTACTTCCTGTCAAAGCACCTGCTTGCTACCCAAGCCACTTGGGACGATCAGGCCTTCTCCTTCCACTACCAATCCCAGGAGTACCGCTTCCAGCCCAGTGAGGATTCGATGGCCGTTGGCTACCGGGTCCAGCATCCCTTGGCAGAGTCATTGATCGACCGTGGTCGGGCCCTCCAGACAAGTCCGGCAGAGATTACTTTTTATTACACTGGTCGGCCGGTCATAGGTTCCCTCGAAGGTTTCATTGGAAAAAGCGGCTGGATGCAGATCGAGGTCCTCACCCGTCAGTCGAGTCAGGAAACCGAAGAGCTGTTCGTGGTCTCGGCGATCACCGAGGACGGTGACGTGGTTCATCCTGACGTCGCCCAAAAGCTTTTTCAGCTTCCTGGGGAGTCGAAACCCCTGACCACAGCCATCCCTGATCAACTGGCTTCGGTGGCAGGAGTTCAACGTCAACGAGTCCAGGCCGAAGCCCAACAACGGCAACAGGCGTTCTTCGGAGCCGAGATCGACAAGCTTGAACTCTGGGCCGAAGACCTCAAGACCGGCCTGGAACTGCGGATCAAAGAACTCGAGGCCCTCATCAAAGAAAACAAAAGGGCCTCGACTCTGGCTATTTCCCTGGAAGATAAGCTGGGGTTCCAAAAGACCGTGAAGGAACTGGAATCCGAGAGGAACCAGCAGCGGCGGCGGCTCTTTGACGCCCAGGATGAGATCGACGCTAAACGCGACGAGATCATCAAGGAGATCGAGGGGGAGCTGAAGGTGATGGAAACCAGCCGGGAGCTAATCGTGGTACGCTGGGTACTTTGCTGAAGATCTTGTTTTGTTTACCAAAGTGGTATATTGTTTTGTGAGGTTGCATGACAATTTCGTATTCGGACGCAAAGATCCGCCGTTGTTGCTTGGAGTCTGCAACTGCAACCAAAGAACTTGGTGCTGACTCTTGCCGCAAGCTTCGTAGTCGGCTCAGCGACCTCAAAGCGGCGAAGACCGTCATGGAATTGGTTGCGGGCCGACCACACCCGTATAGAGGGAAGAACGAGAAACGCTTCTCCCTCGATCTTGCCTATGGCAAACGGTTGTTGTTTGTGCCGACAAAAGATCCACCTCCATTCAAAGGTGATGGTGGAATTGACTGGGGGCTCGTGACCGAAGTCACGATCGTCTTTTTAGGGGACAACCACGATGATTGATGTGAACGAAATGCCAGATTGGGTCTCCCCACCCGGCGAAACTATTCTCGATGTACTTGAGGAACGTGGGTGGAGCCAGGCGGAATTGGCCGAGAGAACAGGATTTACCCGCAAACACGTAAACCAACTGATCAAGGGTGTCGCGAGTATCACAGAGGAGACTGCGCTAAAGCTGGAGCGTGTCCTAGGAAGCACAGCTGGCTTCTGGCTCAATCGAGAGGCACAATACCGAGAATCCCTTGCCAGGCAGGCTGAACTGAAGGACCTCGAACCATTTGTGCCATGGCTGGCTCAGTTGCCTGTGTCCGACATGGTTCACTTTGGTTGGATCACGAAAACAACGAGCAAGGTCAGAAGGGTTGCAGCGTGCCTGCAGTACTTCGGTGTCGCCACCGTTGAGGCTTGGAATGAACGGTATGGCAATGTGGGCGTGGCATACCGGGCTTCGAAGAAGCTTGCCAAGAAGCAGGGTGCGGTGAGCGCTTGGCTGAGACATGGCGAAATGCAATCCGAGAGCAGTAATGTACCACCCTTTGATCGAACGCGGTTGCTAGAGTTGGTTCCACACTTGCGAGCACTCTGTAAAGAGCCAGACCCAGCGGTCTTCCTCCCCAAGCTTGTTGATCTTTGTAGCAGTGTGGGAGTGATTCTCGTTGTTGCCCGGGTCCCGACGGGAAGCCCTGTCTCAGGTGCTACCAAATGGCTCAATTCCGAGCGGGCCCTCGTGATGATGAGCTTCCGCCACAAAAGTAACGACCATTTTTGGTTCACGTTTTTCCATGAGATTGCCCACCTTCTGTTGCATGGCAAGAGACTCCTTTTTCTGGAGGGTCTTGAGAACGGCCTAAACGCTGATCAGGAAGCAGAAGCAGATCAATGGGCAAGCAATATCCTGATACCTCAGCAGTCTGCCAAGCAGCTCACCCGTCTTGGATCGAGCGCGCAAGCTATTGCTGACTTTGCCGAATCCATTGGGCTTCCGCCGGGTATCGTTGTTGGTCGGCTTCAACATGAAGGATTGGTTCCATGGACAGCGTTGAACAACCTGAAGGTTTTCTATGGGTGGGTGGAGGCAGAATCAATATGAGCCAAGATTTTCATTGCCCGTACCGACAATCCAGCCTTCTCCAACAGGCACTCACCCCCGACAAGGTACGAATAGCATTCTTGCTTGGCGCTGGATGCCCCGTTTCCATTGATGTATCAAACGGATCGGCGAGTGAACCCTTAATCCCGGACATGGCGAATCTCACTAAACACATTGAGGCAACGCTCACTGGTTCGACATCAGCTAACAAAGGCCATTTCGAGGCGATAGTAGCGCGTCTCAGAGCCGGGGGAAAAGGCAGTCCAACAATAGAGGATATTCTCAGCTATGTACGCTCAATGGGCGAAGTGATTTTTGACAGTACAATTGACGGTTTGAACAAGGTGGGCCTTTCGTCGCTTGATAGGGAAATCTGCAAAATTACTACGGATGTGGTAGACGTGGTTTTGCCGACTGAGACTACCCCGTATCATCAGCTTGCAACATGGATTCGCGGGATTCCAAGAGCCAATCCTGTTGAAATATTCACCCCAAACTACGACTTGCTTATCGAGCAAGCACTGGAGACCAACCATATTCCTTATTTTGACGGTTTTGTTGGCTCTCGAAGGGCTTTCTTCGATCTTCCGTCAATGGAATCTGACACGATACCAACTCGATGGGCACGTCTTTGGAAGATCCACGGTTCTCTGAATTGGTGGCGGCATAAGGTGGGAAATAATGAGTATGAGATTCTGCGAGGTGAGAAGGCAGGCTCGGACGACCACCAAATGATCTATCCGTCGCACCTAAAATATGATGAAAGCCGCCGACTTCCATATTTGGCAATGCTTGACCGCCTCAGGGGCTTCCTAGCGCGGGGACAAGCGGTCTTGGTTGTCTCAGGATACTCTTTCGGGGATCAACACTTAAATGAAGTTGTAATTGATGGGTTGCGAAGCAACCCCAATGCGATGTGTTTTGGACTCCTTCATGGGAACCGGTCAAATTATCCATATGCTTTGGCCCAAGCTAAGAAGCAACCCAACCTGAGTCTTTTTGCCTCGGACGGCGCAGTGGTTGGATCGCTCGAACGAGACTGGAGACCCGACGAGCAACTTGGTCATCCGATGCATGGCCTGAGCGTGGACAAAGAAAAAACCACTTCCCCAGGCAGTACCCCGAGTAAATGTAAGTTTCTTCTAGGAGATTTCAAGGTCTTTGGACAATTCCTCGCGGAGCAGCTATCGACTTCAAAAGATGACGAGAGTAATTCATGACGCCCCATGCTCCAACCTTCGTTGGTACTGTTCAGGATGTTGCGGGGTCGACGATTACCGTTGAGTTGAGCAATGACACCGTTACCGGGCTCAGTTTTGTACATGGTGAAGGGTACCGAATCGGACAAGTCGGAAGTTTCGTTCGTATCCCTTTGGGATTTATCGACCTTTATGGAGTCGTTTCCCAGGTCGGGGCAGGAGCGGCTCCCCGACAAGAGGACGGAGACGCCAATTATGGCAATCGGTGGATCAAAGTTCAACTTGTCGGTGAAGGCCTCCGTGGAGGCCGTTTTGAACGTGGCATTTCTCAGTATCCTACGATTGAAGATCAGGTTCACATCGTCACCGAATCGGATCTCCGCGCCATTTATGGCTCGGGAGATCCACAGGATTACGTCTCGGTGGGACATCTTGCTAGTGCTGAATCCATTCCCTCACTGATTGACATCAATAGGCTTGTAACACGTCATTCGGCAGTTGTCGGAACTACAGGTTCTGGAAAATCGACAACTGTGGCGGGCCTTCTTGGTGCTATCTCTGATCCAATTCGATACCCGTCATCCCGAATTGTTGTCCTTGATATTCATGGCGAATATGCAAGAGCACTTTCGGATCGCGCAACAGTATTCAAGATTTCAGCAAACCAGGAACGAGGTCAATCTGAACTGTGCGTCCCATTTTGGGCACTGAGTTTCGACGAGCTGAAGGAACTCGCCTTTGGTCGAATGTCCGAGGAACGCCAGGTCTCTGCGGTTGCTGAAATGATCGTACAACTCAAGAAGGAGAGTTTATCGATTCAACCGCGAAGCGGTATCGACGCCGCCTTCGTGACGGTGGATACACCTGTTCCGTTCTGCCTTCATAAGTTATGGTTCGAGCTTCATAAGAGAGAACATCAGACAGTCATTCCCCGTCCTGGCGTTGCAAGTGATGAAACAGTCCCTGCCTATGTTCTTGGAGCCGACAACCAGCCAGCTCAACTTGGCGATGCTATGTTGGTGATTCCCCCCCTCTATCGAACGGTAAAGACTAGTGGTCCAGCCCAGGAACGGGTTCAGTGGGGACCCGACCCAATTGGCATGCGGCAACAGCTTGCCAGTCTAGCTTCCAGGCTTAGAGACCCACGTCTGTCGTTCATGTTTCGTCCTAGGGATTGGCTCCCCAAAACCAACGGAAGTGTCCAAAAAGACATCGATGCGCTACTCGAAAGCTGGATTGGCGGACCCATGCCAATAACTATCCTCGATCTTTCGGGCATTCCATCGTCGATTCTTAATGACCTTATTGGTGCCCTATTGCGGATTCTCTACGATGCGATTTTTTGGGGGAGAAACATCCCTGAAGGTGGTCGAGAACGCCCATTGCTCCTCGTTCTTGAGGAAGCCCACTCGTATCTTGGAAAAGAGAACTCTGGTTCCGCTGCAACGGCGGTTAGGAGAATAGCGAAGGAAGGACGAAAGTATGGCGTTGGAATGATGCTCGTCAGCCAACGTCCGTCCGAAATCGACTCAACGATTCTATCGCAATGTGGAACTTTGTTTGCGATGCGTCTTGCCAACGAACTCGACAGGGGCCACGTCACAGGAGCAACCTCGGACAACCTAAAAGGACTCTTTGATATGCTCCCCGTGCTTAGGACGGGAGAAGCCATCATCGTTGGGGAGGCTGTGAGCCTGCCAGTGCGGACACTGATTACCCCGCCAGCACCGGACAAACGGCCTGATAGTGTGGACCCAAAAGTTGCAGTCCGAGGAAATCCTGACGATGGTTACGACGGGCCGGGTAGCTGGGTTCAGCCACGGGATCCTTCAGACTATGCGTCGTTGGTTCATATGTGGCGGAAACAAGACCCCCATTACGAGCACCGAAACAAAGAGGAGTCAAAATGATTTGGATCGACGCATCAGGTTCGTCGAATATTTCTCGCTTTGGATACGACGCAGGCCGTAGATTGTTGCGGGTCGATTTCCTCAATGGAACCACATATGACTACTTTGACGTCCCTGAGCAGGTCTTCGATGGAATGAAAGGTGCTACCTCAAGGGGAGGCTATCTAGCTCAGCAAGTCAAAGGACGTTTTCGCTATGCACGTACCTAGATCCTTTGCCGTCATGGATTCTACCCATGGAGTGAAATACTGAATGCATAAACCCAAACTCGAACTCACCTGGATTAGCATCGCTGTAGCAATAAAAGGCACAGATTCTCTGGCAGCGCGATTATGAGAAAGATAATTTCCAGTATCTGGAGCCACCTAGTACTCAGCTTTCTGGTTTTGGCGGTTGCTGCAATTCTTCAGACCCAGTTTCCCTATATCGATCTCATCAGCAAAGCAGGGGGCGTGGTAGCCCTGCTTGCTTCTGTGCTCTTATTCCACCGACTTTTAGGCACTAGTTTTGCCGAATCCGTGGAATCCGAGTATATCGACGACGGTGGTGTATTCGATGGGGATTTGGAGAAAGTACACAAGCAGGCTATTAAGGTCGTCCTCCGCGATTATTTGGGACTCGGGCTTCTGATCCTCGGCAGTCTCGTTGCTATTTTCGGTGATCTGCTGAAACAAGTTATTCTGAACTGTGGGGTCCAGTAGGTGACTTTTTCTTCCCCTGTGGCATACCGCAACTTTGCTCAATCGGTACGAAGTCAATATCGCTATCTGCTGACACCTGAGTCACAGCAGTTTCTTGAGGAACTCAAGGGGTGGGTGCTTGCAAACTCCAAGACCGTTCCCAAGGATACCGTTTTCTATAGAGCTCAAGTTGCTTCCGGTGAGCAAACCATTCTCATTGACCCCGGGATCCAGGACTCCATCTATGCGCCCGCAGGCGTTGATAGGATGGTTCCAAAGCCGGAGTACTCCGCAAATGGTCGGATATCGCCGAAGGGAATGGCCGTTCTCTACTTGGCGAGCAATGTGCGAACTGCCGTCGCAGAGTCTCGCCCGAGTCTGGGAGAAGACGTCACCGTGGCTGAATTTCGAACTGTTCAAGACATTCGGATCGCTGTATTTGACCAGAAATACCAGAACCTGATGCGGTTGCAAGAACTAAGCGGTGCATCCGATGATGAGGTGGTCATCAACGACATCAATCATGCCTTTGCCAAGTTCATCCACCCCACCCGAGTTGATACCGAGTATGTTCCGACCCAAATCCTGACCGAGTTGATTCGCACGTTGGAGCTGGATGGTGTAGGCTACAACAGCGCTGTAAGCAGCGAAGGTTTCAATCTCGCGCTCTTCGACATAGCCTTGGCCACCCCTACCATTGGTCGCCTCTATTCCATCAAAAAAATACAGTACGACTTTAGCGAGACAGCCGAGGCTCGCCGTTACCCTGAACCAAGGACTTCTCAATGAAACCTAAACTCGAAGTCACCGGGAACCAATCATGACAAACCGAACCATCGATGTAAAAGGGACCAAGGTGACCATCGCCACCATCCATGAACAAGACTACATTTCTCTGACGGACATGGTGCGAAATTTCGACGGTGGCAGTGCACTGATCGAACAGTGGCTCAGAAACAAGGACACGGTCCTGTTCTTGGGAGTCTGGGAACAACTGAACAACTCGCGATTTAATTCCCCCGAATTCGAGGGAATTAGAAACGAGGCCGGTCGCAACAGTTTTTTCTTGTCGGCCAAGAAATGGATAGACGCGACGGGGGCTGTCGGGCTTTTGGCCAAGGCAGGACGGTACGGCGGTACCTACGCGCATCGCGACATTGCCTTCGAATTCGGCTCTTGGCTGAGCCCAGAATTCAAACTCTACCTCATCACTGAATTCCAGCGACTCAAGGATGCAGAATCTCGTAACGCTTCGCTAGAATGGAGCTTCCAACGTACTTTGGCGAAAGTGAACTACAGAATTCATACAGATGCCATCAAGGAACGTCTGATCCCGACACTCTTAACGAGAGAGCAAACCAATGCCGTGTATGCCAGCGAAGCCGATTTGCTCAATGTGGCCCTCTTTGGCATAACCGCTACCCAATGGAGGCACACCAATCCTGGCCAAATCGGGAATATCCGGGACGCGACTACCCTGGAACACTTGGTCGTGCTATCGAACCTGGAAAGCATCAACGCCGTGTTGATCCACCAAGGTTTGTCCTCGGCAGATCGCTTGACGCAGTTGAATGCGATTGCCATCACCCAAATGCGTTCTTTGATGGGGAGTGAGGCAATCAATAGCCTGCCAGGTGCCAGCACGCTGAAAGGAATCGACAAATGACCAAACCCAAACTCGAACTCACCTGGATTGGCAAAGAGAACCGGCCTCGCCTCGAACCCCGCATCCTCATCGAAGACCCCGCCAGAAGCCATCACGCCCCCCACCGGGTCACCGCCCAAGACCAGTTCGACAACCAGCTCATCTTCGGCGACAACCTGCTGGCCCTCAAGGCCCTCGAAGACCAGTACACCGGCAAGGTGAAGTGCATATACATTGACCCACCGTACAACACCGGAAGCGCATTTGAGCACTATGACGACGGAATCGAGCATTCACTCTGGTTAAGCCTGATGCGGGACCGGCTTTCTATCCTCTGGACATTGCTGGCTAGTGATGGAAGCTTCTGGATTTCCATTGATGACAGCGAGGTTGCCTACCTCCGGGTGCTACTGGACGAGATCTGTGGACGAGGTAGTTTCATTGCCTGCAACGTCTGGCAGAAGCGGTATTCACGGGAAAACCGTGAAGCCATTGGCGATGTTCACGAATACATACTGGTCTATGCTAAGGACCAGGAAACCTTCAAGAAGACTCGTAACAAAGTGACCCTGACGAACGACCAAGCCGCCATTTACAAGAACCATAACGATGACCCGAAAGGGAGATGGCGCGGAATCCCGATGACAGCTCAAGGCTTCAGACAAAACCAGATGTATCCGATTGTAGCACCCGGCGGGGCCGTTCACGTTCCACCCGAAGGGCGTTGTTGGAGCCTGATTGAGAGCGAGTACAAAAAACTTTTGTCTGAAGGTCGAATCTTTTTTGGAAAGGACAATAATAGTCAGCCCAACACCATCAGGTATCTCTCCGAAGTTGAAGGACTTGTGCCCTGGACTTGGTGGACTCACGAGGAAGTTGGTCACACCGACGAATCTAAAAAAGAGATTCATGCGATCTTTGGAAAGGTTGATGCATTCGATACGCCGAAACCAGAGCGGTTGATAAACAGAATCCTTCACATCGCCACCAACCCCGGCGACCTCGTCCTCGACTCCTTTGCCGGTTCGGGCACCACAGGAGCGGTTGCCCACAAGATGGGCCGCCGCTGGATCATGGTCGAGCTGGGCGAACACTGCCACACCCACATCATCCCCCGGCTTAAAAAGGTCATCGACGGCCAGGACCCCGGTGGTGTCACCGAGGCAGTCGGCTGGAAAGGAGGTGGTGGCTTCCGGTACTACCGTCTAGCTCCCTCACTCCTCGAAAAGGACAAATGGGGCAACTGGATCATCAACAAAGAGTACAACGCTGCCATGCTGGCCGAGGCCTTGTGCAAACTCGAAGGGTTCACCTACGCACCGTCGGAAGTGGAATACTTCGTCCACGGCCATTCGACCGAAAGTGACTTCGTCTGGGTCACCACCCAGAACCTGAGCCACGAGCAGTTGACGGCCCTCAGCGACGATGTCGGGCCCAAACGGACCCTCCTCGTCCTTTGTTCGGCCTTCCGGGCCGACCCGCACCAGTTCCCTAACTTGACCATCAAGAAGATTCCCAACGCCGTTTTGGCCAAGTGCGAATGGGGCCACGACGACTACAGCCTTCAGGTCGAGAACCTCCCGTCGGCACCCAAACCAAGGGTCGATCAGCCGGATTTGTTTGGGGGCGAAGAATGAGCGACCATCCGAACGTTCCCGCGTTCGCCGAAATCCGGGCATTGATCCAGTCTTCCCGACAAAAGGCGCTGCAAACCGTCAACACCACCTTGATTGAGCTGTATTGGCAGGTCGGGGCCTACATCAGCCAGAAGCTCGAATCGGCTGCCTGGGGGGATGGTGTTGTCGAACAGCTGGCCGAGTACCTGGCCCGAACCGAACCGGGCCTACGGGGCTTCACAAGGCCCAACCTGTTTCGCATGCGCCAGTTCTACGATGCCTACAGAGATAACCCAATTGTCTCGGCACTGCTGAGACAATTGCCCTGGACCCATAACCTGATCATTTTGGGCCAAAGCAAACTGCCTGAAGAGCGAGAATTCTACCTTCGGTTGGCGATCAAGGAAGGTTGGTCCAGCCGAGAGTTGGAACGGCAATTCAAAACCGCGCTTTTTGAGCGGACCGTCTTGCACCCGGCAAAAGTCTCACCAGTGGTGACACAATTGCATCCTGATGCCCTGTCAATATTTAAGGATTCGTACTTGGTGGAGTTTCTCGGCCTCCCCGACACTCTTCATGAAGCCGATCTGCATCAGAGATTGCTCAGCCGGACTCTTTCTCCGGCTCTGAGTGCCGAGTACCAAACGACGCTACCCGAAAAGCAACTTCTTCAGGCCAAACTCCTAGAATTCTACTCACTGGAGACCAAGGAATGAGCGACCAGAGCCTACCATCAACCCTTATTTCCGACATCCGGACAATCTGGACCAGTGCCCGAAATTCTGCCGCCCGAAGCGTCAACACTGAACTGGTCAAGGCTAATTGGCTGATTGGCAAGCGGATTGTGGAGGAAGAACAATCGGGTCGAAGCCGGGCGGGGTATGGAAACGAGCTGATCCCGCTGCTATCGAAACAATTGCGGAAGGAGCTCGGCGAGGGATTCTCGGTCAGCTCGCTCAAAGACGCCCGTCAGTTCTATTTGCTTTTCCCCAAAGCACTTGAAAAAAGCCACGCAGTGCGTGGCCAATTCCAACCCGGCGTCTTGAACCCTGGACTCTCTTGGACACATTACCGGGCGTTGATGCGTGTCGATGACCAAACTGCCCGTGTATTTTATGAAATTGAGGCTGTCAACCAAGGTTGGTCTGCCCGCAACTTGGAACGGCAGATCAATTCCCTGTTCTTTTTTCGGCTCAACAAGAGCCGGGACAAGGAAGGTATGGTTGCCGCCAGCCGGGAGCAATTCATCACCCAGCCGATCGACATTATCAAAGATCCCTATGTGCTGGAATTTCTGGACTTGCCTGAATCCCAACGCCTGAATGAAACCAGCGTGGAAGCTGCTTTGTTAGGAAAATTGCAAGACTTCCTTCTGGAACTTGGCGATGGTTTCGCTTTCATCGGTCGCCAGAAACGTTTGACCCTAGAAAGTGATCATTTCTACCCGGACTTGGTCTTTTACCATACCAAGCTGAAATGCTACGTCATTATCGATCTCAAAGTGGCTAAGCTCGAACATGCTGACCTAGGCCAGATGCTGCTCTATGTCAGCTACTACGACAAGGAGATTGCCGTTTCCGACGACAACCCCACAATTGGACTAGTTCTTTGCACCGACAAGAACGACACCATGGTCAAATACGTCTTGGACGCCACTAAGGCACCAATCTTTGCCAGCCGGTATCAATTCCACCTTCCCACCGAAGAACAGCTACGCCAGGAACTGCTGCGCGAAGTTGAACAGCTGGCTACCCAGGAGAAACCCCATGAGTGACCGAAACGTCAACACCATCGCCGGGCGGCTCTCCCTCCGGGAACCCCAACGAAAGTCGCTGGAAATCTTGGCCCGGGTGACTGAATTGGTCCGGCCGTCCAAAGAGACCGACGTCAACGACGCTTTGAAGATCCTGCAAACCGAGTTCTCTCAGGTCAAAGGTTTCGATCGGGATTTCGTTTCGCTCTGCTTTGCTCTGGCCACCGGTGTTGGCAAGACCCGCCTCATGGGGGCCTTCATTGCCTACCTTCACATGACCCACAAGGTGAACCACTTCTTCGTCCTGGCCCCGAACCTGACCATCTACAACAAGCTCATCGCCGACTTCACGCCGAACACTCCCAAGTACGTCTTCAAAGGGATTGCCGAGTTTGCCCAGGACCCGCCTCAGGTCATCACGGGCGACAACTACGAACGGGCCGACGTGGCACGTGCAGGAATCTTGATCGATGCCGGCATCCAGATCAACATCTTCAATATCAGCAAGATCAATTCCGAGGTCCGGGGTGGCAAATCGCCCAAGATCAAACGGCTGTCCGAGTACATCGGCGAGAGCTACTTTGAGTACCTGGCTAACCTTCCCGACTTGGTTCTACTGATGGACGAGAGCCACCGGTACCGGGCGAGTGCCGGGGTGAAGGCGATCAACGAACTGAAGCCCATCCTGGGCTTGGAACTGACGGCGACTCCCTTCACTGAAGCAGGCACCAAACAGGTCCCCTTTCAGAACGTGATCCACCACTATCCGTTGTCCCAGGCCATGGCCGATGGGTTCGTGAAAGAACCGGCCGTGGTGACCCAGAAGAACTTCCGGGCAGACAGCGTCAGCCCCGAGGCCCTCGAGCGGATTAAACTGGAAGACGGTATCCGGGTTCACGAGAACACCAAAGTCCATTTGGAAACCTGGGCGCGGCAGAACGACAAGCCCATCGTGAAGCCCTTCATGCTGGTCGTGGCCCGGGACACCCTCCACGCCGACCAGTTGCAAAAGTTCCTCGAATCCTCGGAGTTCTTTGCCGGTCGATACCTTTACAAGGTCATACAGGTGCATTCCAACCAATCTGGGGAGGAGAAAGAAGAGGTCGTCCAACGGCTGCTGGCGGTCGAGAATCCTGACGAGCCCACCGAGATCGTCGTCCACGTGAATATGCTCAAGGAAGGTTGGGACGTGACCAACCTCTACACCATCGTCCCCCTTCGGGCCGCCAACGCCCGAACCCTGGTCGAGCAATCCCTCGGGCGAGGTTTGCGGCTCCCCTATGGCAAGCGAACCGGCGACCAAGCCGTCGACACCCTCCACATTATTGCCCACGATTCGTTCCAGGCCATCATCGATGAGGCCAACCGGGGTGATTCGTTGCTCAAGTTCCGCGCTGTCGAATTGGAGCCCGCCTCGCCTGCGGACCTGGTCAAGACTGTGGTAACCCCGTCCAACGTCGAAGAACGCACCAAGCAAGGAACTGTCGCCGAGCAGAAGTTCAAGGCGGCTGTTCTGGACATCATTGCCGAACAGAAGACCCTGACGTCATCCCAGGACCTCTACAAGCCCGAAGTCCAAGCCATGATTTTGGCCGAAGCCCAAAACCGTGTGGGAGGGGGCCAGGCCGAACTTCAGGGCTTTGAAGCCGTGGTCCAGCCCCAGGATCTGGTTCGGTCCGTGGTCCACACCTTCGTGGAAGGAACCATCGATATTCCCCGGATTGTGGTCCTCCCCAAAGAAGGGACCTCGGTTCGGTTCGATCCTTTCACCCTGGACCTTCGATCCATCCACTACCAACCGGTCGCCCGTGACCTGTTGATGCAGTTCCTTCGGACCAACGAACAAAAGACCCTGAGTTTCAAGCGTGCCGACAGCACCGAGTCCCGTTTGGAGGACTACCTGGTGCGGGGTCTCATCGACCTGCCAGACATCAGCTACGACGACCATGCCGACCTGCTCTACAATCTCGCAACCCAGGTGGTGGTTCACCTGCGATCCTACCTGGCCAACGACGACGAAGTCCGCAACGTGCTCCAGTTTCATCAGACTGACCTGGTTGCCTTCATTGCCGCTCAATTGCGGGATCACAGGACGACCACCGATACCGGTTATGAAGTCCGGGTCAGCCAAGGATTCGACGTCCTCAAGAAGTCGGCCCACCTCGTTCAAGCCGGTTTCGACGCGGTGGACTACCGGCGCACCGACTTTGACAAAGGCAAGATCGGTCGCATGCTGTTCACGGGCTACCAAAAGTGCCTCTATCCAGCGGTCAAGTTCGACTCGGACACCGAGCGCCGGTTCTCGATCCTGTTGGAACAGCAAGCCGAACGCTGGCTGAAGCCGGCCAAGGGTCAGTTTCAAATCATTTACCAGGAAGGGCACCAACACAGCGAGTACGTCCCCGACTTCGTTGCCGAGACGTCCAAGGTGATCTACATGGCCGAAACCAAGGCCCGCAACGAACTCGACGATCCTATCGTTCAGGCCAAGAAGAACGCCGCCGAGGAATGGTGTCGCCATGCTTCGGAGTTCAACAAGGTCCATGGCAAGAAGCCCTGGAAGTACCTGCTCATCGCCCACGATAAGGTTCAGGAGAACATGGAGCTTGAGCATTTTGGGTAAAACAGAAAACTCCTAACCTGTTATTGTCTTGGGCATGAAAGATTCCCTCTCCCTCCCGGCAATGGTCGGCACGGCCCTGGTGGTCACGGCTCTCTGGGGCTTTAATTTTGTCGTCATTGCCGTGGGGGTAAGGGAGGTTCCGCCCCTGCTGCTGGCCTGCCTGCGCTTTGTTCTGGCCGCGCTGCCGGCGGTCTTTTTGGTGAAGCGGCCCCAGGTCGGCTGGAAACTGCTGGTCGGCTACGGCCTGTTTTTGGGGGTGGGGCAGTTTGGTCTTCTGTTCACGGCCATTCGGTGGGGCTCCCCCGCCGGCCTCTCGTCGGTCATCCTTCAAGCGCAGGCCTTCTTCACGGCTCTGCTGGCCGTGGCGTTTCTGGGAGAGAAATTCCGCTGGTACCATGGCGTCGGCCTGGTCGTCGCAGGTCTCGGCCTTGCCTTGATGGGCTGGACCAAGACCGCCGGCGGTGCGTTCTCGGTGCCCTGGCCGGCCCTGGTCCTTTTGATGCTTGCCGCGTTCATGTGGGCCGCCGCCAACATCACCGCCAAGAAAATGGGCAAGGTTGATACCTTGGGGCTGATGGTTTGGTCCAGTCTGGTCCCCCCCATCCCGCTGTTTCTCCTGTCGTGGTTTTTGGAGGGCGGCGATGCGGTGAGCTTCGCCCTGGGCCACCTCAGCTGGCTCAGCCTGGGGTCCATCGCCTACCTGGCCTTTTTATCGACGTTGCTGGGTTACGGCTTGTGGAACTGGCTGATTGTCAAAAAAGGCGCCTCGGGGGTGGCTCCCTTTTCGATGCTTGTTCCGGTGTTTGGTGTGAGTTCCGCCTGGCTGGTGCTGGGCGAGGACCTGACCCCGGGGCATTTTGCGGCGGCCGGGCTGATTCTCGCCGGCTTGGGCATCCATGTTTTCGGCCAGTATTTCCGTTTCCCCCGGGGCTCCCTGTGATCCGCCTCCTGCCGATGAAGAAGCCTCGCTGGCGGCAGGACTGACTCAGCTCGACGAGGCAGCCGAAGCCGGTGCCGACCTGGTCCTGTTCCCTGAGCTGTTCAACAATGGCTACCACCTCCACGGCAACTGGACCCGTCACGAACTGGCCAGCGATGACCCGTGGATCCGGAGCCTGGTGGACCATGCCACAGCCCTGGGTATCGCCGTTGCCGTCCCGTTTCTGGAGCGCAACCCCAGCGGCGGACCCTACAACGCCGTGAGCGTTTTCAACCGCAAGGGGGAACGCATTTTGCATTACCGCAAGGTGCACACCTGCGCCTTCGACGCCGAGGGCGCCATGACCCCCGGTGACAGCTATCCCACCGCTGTTCTCGAGACGGTAAGGGGCTCGGTGTGCCTCGGGGCCATGATCTGCTTCGACCGGGAATTTCCGGAAAGTGCCCGCATGCTGATGCTGGAGGGGGCCGAACTGGTTTTAGTGCCCAACGCCTGCGTGATGGAGCGCCACCGTCAGGGGCTGCTCGAGGCCCGTGCCTTTGAAAACAGCATTACCCTGGCCCTGGTCAACTACGCCGGTCCTGAATACCGGGGAGGTTCGTCGGTGGTAGGGCCCATCGTGTTCGGTGAAGAAGGCCAGTCTCTCGACATCGTGCTGGGCAGGGCGGGGGAGGAACCCCTGCTGCTGGTGGTCGACGTTGACCTCGATGCCCAGCGGAAGTGGACCCAGGCCGAGGTTTGGGGACGAAAGTGGCGGCGGCCCGACACCTATACGGGAATGGACTTGGGTCCCTAG
>JAIFLN010000209.1 GCA_020049045.1 Spirochaetota bacterium
TAGCCGTGGATTCCCAGTTCGGCGGCGTCCTCATCGGCAAAGGTCCAGCCGATGTCATCGTGACACCGCACATAGTTGATCCAGGAGGTTCCTGCAGGAAGGCTGTGACGTTTGGCCATGGAGCGGGCCAGGAGTTTTGTCTGCTTGGTGGCGGCGGCTTCCCACAGTTCGGCCATCAGCAGCGGGTTGTAGCTCAGCTGACACTCCCGCAGATCGATGTACTTCACAATATCGTCGGGATGAACAATGGCCTCGCTTTTGAACAATAGGGAAGGACAAGCCAGCCGGGCGACCGCCTGAAACCCCTGGATAATGGTGTGGGCTTCAGGCAGGTTCTCACAATTGGTGCCCAGCTGCTTCCAGACAAAGGCCACGGCATCGAGGCGCAAGAACGCAATACCGCGGTTGGCCAGGCTGATCATTTCACCGGCCATAGCACCGAAGACTGCCGGGTTGCGGTAGTTCAGGTCCCACTGAAAACTATTGAAGGTGGTCCAGACCCATTTTTGGACGTCGGGCCGCCAGGTGAACGAGCCCTTGCGGGTTTCGGGGAAGATGTCGCGCAGATTGGCCTGCCAGGGAAGAGTCTCGGCTTTGTCGTCGAACATCCAGTAGTAGTCCTGAAACTCGGTTTGACCCGCTTGGGCAGCCTTGGCCCAGGTATGCTCATCACTGGTGTGGTTGAACACAAAATCGGCCACCAGTGCGATGCCGTTCTTTTCCATGACCCCGGCGATGAATTCGAGGTCGGCCATGGAACCCAGGGCGGGGTTGGTATCCCGGTAGCTGGAAACCGCGTATCCGCCATCGCTCTCCTTCTCGGGTGCCAGGAAGAACGGCATCAGGTGGAGGTAGGTGACCCCCAGTTCCTTGAGGTAGGGGATGCGGGCCTCGAGGCCGCGGAAACTGCCGGCAAACCGGTCGACGTAGGCTACGGCACCCACCTGATCGGAGCCGAGAAACCAGCCCGATTCGGGGGTTTGGCTCCGGTCGCGGGCTTTGAGGTTTTCGGGGCGTGCCTCGAAGGCCCGGAAGATGTCAGTGAAAAGCTTCTCGATGTGAAAGGCGAAGTCGGGTCGGTCTCCATAAAGACCCCACAACAGTTCGACCACCCGCTGGAACTCAGAATCAACACGGGCCTCATATTCAGGCCAGGCTTTGGAAGCGGTCAGTCCCCGCTCCTTCCATCTCAACGCACATTGGCGGCGAAGACTCTTGATCATGGATTCCATAAGCGATCTCCTCTTCTTCAGTTCGGTTCAGGTAGTGGCCCGTTGGACCACTTCCACGTTCAGCTGGATGTTTTGGGGCGGTAAACTGGGGTTATGGATCCGCTGCAACAAGGCCTCGGCGGCGACACGGCCCGATACGGTAAGGGCTTGGCTGACCGTGGAGAGTTCCACCCAGCCGGAGGCTTCGATGTCATCGAACCCCAGAACCGCCACCTCCTGCGGTACCGCTCGCCCCAGCGTCCGGGCCGCCCGCAGCACCCCGATGGCGAGCAGGTCACTCATGGCGAAGACCGCCCGCGGGGGCTGGGGCTGACTCAACAGTTCCATGCCCATACGAAAGCCGTCTTCGACGCTCCCCTGGCCCAAACGGATATGGTGAGGGGAAACGGCCCGGCCGGCCTGGGTCAAGACTTGCTGGTAACCCTGCCACCGCAATTCGCTGGGCTGGTGGCCGTAGGGAAGTCCTGTTGTTTCGCCCACGTAAGCACAGGGGACCAGCCGTTTGTCAAGAAAGTGGGCCGCCGCCAAGGCACCCCCTTTCACGTTGTCGCATTCGACACTGCTGAGCAAGGCGTGGTGCTGCTCGATCAGCACCGTTTCGAGGCCCACACCGATCAGCCGGCGTGCCTCTTCATCGGAAACGGGCATGGCCAGAATGATCAGACCGTCCAGACGGCGCGAAAACGGAATCGACTGCAGGTACTCGGAAAGGCGGGCCGGTGAATCGACGCTGAAGACAACCAGTTCACACTGGGCTTGCTGGAAAACAGGCGTCATTCCCTGCAACCGCTGGATAAAGCTGGGGGCCGGGAAAAAAGGAATCAGTACCCCGATGCGCCCCACCTGCCGTTGGGAATGCTTGCCCGAATTGCCATGGGGTATGTAAGCCAGATAATCCATCGCTTCCTTGACCCGGCCGGCCGTAACGGAATTCAACTTTTCAGGAGTATTGAGAAACCGGGAAACCGTGGCAATGCTGACCCCGGCCCGCTCGGCGACATCGTAGATGGTAGATACTGAAAGTTCTTTCATGAAGCGTCTTACCAACTATGAAGCCAGTCGTTTGTTCTGTCAACGCCTCCTCAACTCACTCCCTTCTCCCGGAAAAAGTCCCGATACTGGCGGTCTTCCAGCAAGGTATGGCGCAGAAGCCAAACCTTCAGGAACTCCATCAGTTCGTTGCGCGGCGGAAGTCCCTTCTCGCGCAGTTCCTTGACAAACTCACGGATTCCCGCGGCAAGAAGATCGTGTTCATGACGGTGAAATTCATAGACTGGATATCCGTGTTGGGTCATCAACCCCTGCTCCGTCCGGAAATGGAAATCGGCGTAAAGAGTAAGGATCCTCAGCTTTTCCAACAGATCCTCCAAGGAGGCTCCCGAGGTCACAGCGTCACCGATTCCAGCGATCAGTTCAAACAGGTGCTGGTGTTGACCATCAATCTTCTCCACACCGACGGCATACTCCCGCCTCCAGTCAAAGCGGAACGCGGTTTCTTCAGCCTTAAGCCGTTTCTCGTAAAGTTCCCTCAGATTCCATAGCAGCAGCGGGCAGTTTTCGACGGCCTCAACAGGAAGTGCCAAGAGGCGTACCGGCGCCAAAGTCAGGGTGCGAATCGGAGGTACGGCTCCGAAAAGCACGGCTTCTTTTCCCAGCAGGCCCCCGACACCGAGAATTTCCCGAAACCAGGTTCCATAGGTCAGTTGTACCGTTCCCTCGGCCACGACACACAAGTGTCCGCGCATCGACCATGATTCGTACGCTCCCTCGGAAAGGGTATCGTCGTGACAGGCGCGTGCCAGCCTTTCCAGCAGTCCGTCCGAGACCGAGGCTTCGGGAAACAACGCCTGCCGTAGGAGTTCCCGGCGGGGTTTGTCCTCCTCGCTGGCCACCCAGCCCGGAGAAACTGGTTGAGGAATACCCCGAATCAGGGTGGTCACCTCTCCGAACTCAGGCCTTTTCCCCACCTGCATTTCCGCTTCTGTCAAAACCCGGCCCGTGTGGCTGAGGAAAATTCGCCCCGAGTGGTCGCCGGCGAAATCCAAGGCGTTGCCGTGAATCATCCCTCCGCCGATATCGATCTTTTTGATGTCGACAGGTTGCAGATACGTGTGTTTGACTTGCGCTATCACCTCGGGAGAGAGTCCGGGTTTCATTGGATCTTGAGTGACCATTCCGTCGAGAACCGAAAAAGCAGCGATATCTGCCAAATGGGCATAGGTGTGATACTGCCCCTTCTGATCTTTGACCCGGAAATGGAACACGGTTGTTTCGATGGGATGGGGCGAGAACAAAGGCATGACTTCCAAGCCGTCCAGGTCATTCCATTGGTCGGGTACCAGGTCTTCCACTTGGAACAGACGGGCGAATTCCGTGGAATCCAACCCTGTCAGAGCCTGGAATTTCTTTTCGACAGAGGCCCGCACCCAAGGCACCGCATGGTACTGAATGCGCCGTTCACTGCGCATCAGAGCGGTCAAACCGACAAAATGATCATCGTGGGCGTGGGTCTGAAACAAACGCCTCACACGGCTGACCGGAAGCCCCAAGGCTTCAAGGCTCTGGGACAGATTGGGACCGGCGTCGACCAGACTGAAGTGTCCGCCGCAGGCCAGCAAACTGCAGGTACAGGGCCGTTGAACATCCCAGCCGTCCCCGTCACCCAGATGCACCACGGAAAAATCTCCTACCTCCAGAGCTTGGCGCGGCAATTGGTAAGGTGCCCCGTACGACTCTCCAGCGGCCAGATTAAGATCGACCTCAAGGGCTTGGTTGCCATACAGAAATTCATAAACATTCTGGGCCTTGCGTTGAAGAAAAACTCCGGGAGCCAGGACCAACGCATCGTTGTCAAAAATCCGGAGGTCCAACAGCTCGTCCGTCGGTCGGATATGGCCAAAGGAAAAAGCCAGTTTCATCTGATGGTAACGCCGCGCTGTCGGGGCATCCAAGCCGGCAGCCTCGAGTTCGGCAACATCCGAAAGGCCGTAGTTCCCCACAAAGATGTACTGGCTTTGAGCTTCCACCTGATCCTTCAGGCCAATCAATAGCGGCCGGCGCCCCGTATTGTTGGGGTGCCCGGGAACCATCAACCCCTGCAGATAAAGCATGTGGAGCACAGGGAACTCCCCGAGATTGCAAAAGGCTCCATTTTGGATGGACACCTCGGAGAGGAGGATGGCATTGGGACCCGTGTCGAAGGTCACACCGTTTTCTGTAACGGAACGGATACACCCGGCCCGGGTTAGAAATTTGACCGAGTTCTCGGGACATCCGCAAAGCACGGAAAGCCCCACTTCGGGAATTTCGACACAAAAAGTGCCCGGTGCCAGGAAAACTTTGTTCATGGGAGTAAGACTAACCCGCCCGGCAGGGGCCGTCCAGAGTCATCGGCCTAACAAGGCTGCCAGGATCCGTTTCTTTTGTGCCAGGAATTCCGGCAGGTACGGACGCTCATCAAAGGGAGCCCCCGCCGAGGCAACCTTCTCTTCCAGAAGGGGGGTTCCGGGGGCAGGTCCGAGGACAACCACGCGTTCGGCCAGAAGCAACGCCTCCTCAACACTGTGGGTTACCAGAATGAGCGTCGAGTTTTCCCGGCGCAGAATCTCGGCCAGCCAGGCCTGCAGCTGCGAGCGCAGCAGAACATCCAGGGCACCGAAGGGCTCGTCGAGCAGAAGAAGGTCGCGGTTGGCCAAGCTGGTCCTCAGAAAGGCGGCCCGCTGGCGCATTCCCCCCGAAAGCTGGTGGGGGTAGTAGTCGGCGAACCCTTCCAGACCAACATCGGCAAGGCGGGCTTCGACAACCTTCCGGACGTCGGCCTTGGGAACACCCCTGAGCAGCAGCGCCAGACCGGCATTCTCCCACAACCGTTTCCACGGGAGCAGCAGGTCCTGCTGTCCCATAAAACCGAAGTGCCCGGGTACTCCGGTGATGTCCTCTCCCCGGTAGGTGATGCGGCCCCTGGTGGGTGTCTCCAGACCCGTGACCAGACGGAGCAGGGTGCTCTTGCCGCACCCCGACGGCCCCAGAACCGCCAGGTGCTCACCCTCGGCCAACGACAGGTCGATGGCCCGCAGGACGGGGAGATCCTCGTAGTCGTGGTCGATGGCCTCCAGGGAGAGAAGACTCATTTCGGGACGGCCGGCAAAAAGGCGTTGGTGAACAGGCTTTCCGCAGCGGGAAGCACCGCGATCAGCGCGTTGTCCTTCATCCAGCTGGTGAAAGCGTTCCAGCGCTTCGGGTCAAATTCTCCCCAACGCGCCGCCTGGGCCACGTACTGTCCAGCCAGAAATTTCTGGCTGGCCTTCACCAGGGGTGCATTGAGTTCAGGGGCCGCTTTGAGCAAAATGGCGGCCGCCTCCTCGGGATGCTGGGCGGCGAACTGGTAGCCTTTCGACAAGGCCCTCAAAAACGCCCGGATCTTCTCGGGATTCTTCTGGATCAGGCTCTGATTGACGGCCATTACGGGGGTGTAGTAGTTCAGCACAGCGTTCAGCTTTTTCAAATCGAGGTAGTCGACCGCCAGGCCTCTGACCCCCGCCTCCTGCACGGTCCAACCTTCAAACACCCAGGCGAAATCGATGTTGCGTTCGCTGGCGGCAAACCAGTCCTGGTCGCCAAGGTTGACAATGGTCACCTTCGAGCTGTCGCCTCCATCGGCCTTCATGACGGCCTTGAGAACGGCTTCTTCCATGGGGCTGCCCCAACCGCCGTAACGCTTGCCCTCAAAATCCTTGGGCCGGCGGATTTGGGCGGTTTTGCGGCTGGCAAAGCCCGAGGTGTTGTTCTGAATCACGGCGGCCACGGCGGTCAGGGCCACTCCCCCGGCACGGCTCTGCAGAATTTCTTCCTGGTAGGAAAAAGCGAAGTCGGCGCGGCCCGAGGCCAGCAGGCCGGCGGCACCCATTTCGGGGGCGGGTTGAATTTCAACGTCCAGCCCCTCGGCCTGGAACCAGCCCTGGGACTGGGCAACATAAAGGCCGGTATGGTTGGTATTGACCGTCCAGTCGAGAACCACTGTGGTTTTTTCGAGGGCCTGAGCCCCCGAAACGGTCAGAACGGCCGCGGCAGCGAACAGAATTTGAGAGAACTTCATCGGCGGTATCCTTTGAGAAAGAGGTTTTCCAGGACGGCGGCGACCTGGTAGAAGGTAAAACTGAGAAGGCTCACCACGGTGATGGCGGTGAGAACCTTGGCGGGTGAGAAGCTCTTGAACGAGCGGGCCATGTAGACTCCCAGCCCCTCCTGAGCCCCCATGTACTCGCCCAGAACGCAGGCGGTCAGGGCGTAGGCCAGGGTGATGCGCAGGCCCGAGAACAGGGCTGGCAGCGCCGAGGGCAACCGTACCCGGGCAACAATCTGCCAGCGGCTGGCTCCCAGACTGCGAAACAAATCCACCAGGTTGGAATCGGTGGAGCCCAGACCCTGGTGGAAGGTGACCAGCAGCGGAAAAAAACAGGCGATCACCACCACCACCAGCAACGGAAGAAAACCGAAACCCAGCGCAATGAGAAGCAGCGGGTAGAGGAAGAATGCCGGGACCGTCTGGCTCAGCACCAGCAGCGGACGCAGAAACCGTTCCAGCCGGGGCGCCTGGTCGAGAAGCACACCCAACACGAGAGCCGCCACCAGGCTGATCCCGAAACCGGCCAGCGTCAGCACCAGGGTCGACTTCAGCTGGTTCGCCCAAATGGGGGCGTCGGACACCAGGGTGACCGCCACCGTCAGTGGAGAAGGCAGGACGTATGCACCCAATCCGGAAAAAGTTGAGACCAGGTGCCAGAGCACCAGCAGTGACCCCAACGAGGCCACCGGCAACCAGAAGCGGTCGCCGAGGTGCTTAGCGGTACTGGTGGAGCTTTTCATCGATGGTGACGCCCTGGGGCTTGAGGTCCACCTGCAAAACCGAGCCGACCCGCCAGGCCCCCGATTGCAGGCACAGTTCATGGGCGTCCTTGACTACGGCGAACAAGGTGTCCCAGTCGCCTTCCATCGTCGTTTCCGACGGGCCGACAACGTGCTTGATACCCCGGGCCTTGATCAGCGCGATGACCTGGTCGACGACAGGATACAACCGGTCCTCGGGCACATGGGGAGAAATTTTGAAACTGAGCGTGATATTGTTCACACCGCCTCCGAAAAAAAACAGACTGGTCGGGGTTGTGTGGTCTTCCCTACGCCGGCATTATCCGGACAGGTTCAACGGGTATGATCTCAGGCGCTTAGCGGGCCAACGGCCCCAAGCACCACCCCACGACTGCTGTGAGAATACGGCGGAGCGGCCGAAAGGTCAAGGCAAACGGAAAGCTAACTTAAGCGACGGGAACGACTCACATCTCGTCGCTGGCAATGCGGTGGAAGGCCGAGATGTCCTGGGACCGCAAGAGAAAATAGATAGTTTCGATGAGGTGCTGAGCGGCGTTCATTCCGCCATTATTCCGCTTCTTCAGGAACCCTTACAACCCTCAGTCCGGCCGATTCCAGCTCACTGCAAAACGCTTCCGGAGCCAGCCAGTCGGTGATCAAAAGGTCGATCCGGCTGAGCGGACAGGTCAAAAAGCTCGAAACGCTGTTCATCTTGGTGTGATCGGCCACAACGATCACCTTGCCGCTGGTGTTTTCAATCATCGCCTTGTTGACGCTGGTTTCCTGCTGTACGGCTGTCGTAAAGCCTTTGAGGCTCACTCCGTTAATACCCAGAATCGTCAGACTGGCAAAGATATGCTCCGTACCGCCGATGGTCATCTCTCCGACCAGAGAACGGGAAAAGGGCCGGTACTCTCCACCGAGCAGAATCAGCTCCATTTTCGGGTCAAGATCGAGTGACAGACAGGCGGCATTGTTGGTCACAACGCGTAACTTTTTGCCAACCAAATGGCGGATCACCTCCAAGGTCGTGGAGCCGGCATTGATAAAGACCGTTTCATTTTCAGCGACAAGGGTGGCAACATACTCACCAATCCGGCTCTTCTCTCGTTTGGCCAGATGATCCTTCTCGTCAAACAAGGACTCGAGTTTTGGACTGGAGACGGCAACGGCGCCCCCCCTGGTCCGCACCAGAAATTTTCCCGAGGCCAGGGCATCCAAATCGCGGCGGATCGTAATTTTGGAAACACCGAACTCCTGAGTCAATTCGTCGGCAGAAACCGACTTCCGTTGGAACAAACGTTCAAGAATCTTTCGATGCCGGTAATTGGAAAGTGCCGCCGGAAAAACCGGATCTGTGTCGCTCATACTCTGTTTCCTTTTCATCCAAAAGCTGCCCGGAACTCAGGACTGGCCAGAGCGGTGTAGAGCGCCCGGACCTGAGCCCGGTTTTGCTCGTACACAGACTTGTTTTCCGCCAAAGGATAGCTGGTGGAAACCATGCTACCCTCCGTGGCCCTTGTGAAGGCTTCAAGATAACTTGGTTCCAGACCGAGGGCAACCGCTCCGGCAATCCAGGCCCCCAGGGAGGTCGCTTCATCGGACTGGTAGCGCACAATCGGGCGCTCGAAGACATCGGCTTGAATCTGGTTGTACAGTTCAGAGCGGGTCATTCCCCCCGAAACGCTGACGGAATGAACACGGCCGCAAAGGGCTTCGATCAGCTCAAGACTGGCTTGCATTTCCAGGGCAATTCCTTCCAGAATCGCCCTTGCCATTTCTCCCCGGGTGGTGCTCAGGGTGAGATTGAAAAAGACGCCTTTTGAGCCTGTGTCCCAATGCGGAGCCCCGGCCCCTTTGAAATGGGGGAGCAAGAGCAGGCCGTTGGCTCCCGGCACAGCGGCTGCCGCCTCAGCATTCAGGGTTTCCCATCCGGTGGTGTCGGGGGTGGAAACCGCCAGAGTTTCCCGGAACCAGCGGTAAAGCGTGCCGGAGGTCAGCACAGCAGCCTCGACGATATACGCTCCCGGTACGGCCGATATATTGCATGCCAGCCGCATTTGCGGGTCCAAAGCCGGCTTGGCCGAGTGACCGATCAGGTACGAACCGGTACCCGTGTTGCAGACGGCCCTGTCACCGGTGAAAAGCCCCAGTCCCAGAGCCGCGCACTGTTGGTCACCCCCAGCCGAGACAACGGGAAGACCTTGCGGCAGGCCGCTGGCCCGAGCCATTTCAGACCTGAGGCCGCCGACAACGGCACCGGGAGGCACAACTTCACAGAGCATTCTCCGCTCGACTTCAAACAGCTCAAGCAGTTGATCGTCCCAGGCGAGGCTTGAAAGGTCAAACAGATTGGTACGGCTGGCGAAGCTCTGGTCTGTCACAAAGCGGCCAGTCAAAAGGTAGAGAACCCAATCCTGAATTCCTAGAAACTTGCTCGTTCTTTTCCAAACATCGGGCTGGTTTCGACGCAACCAGGTCATCTTCAGAGCAGAGAAAACCGGCGAAACCTTCAGGCCCGTTTTTTGGTACACCAGCGAATTCTGGCCGCTTAGCTCCTGTGCCAAACTGGCAGTGCGGTTGTCCTGCCACATGATCGCCGGATAAAGCGGGGTTCCTTCACGGTCAACAGGAATCACCGAAGAGCGCTGGGCCGTGACGCTCAGGCAGACAGCCTCCAGGCCTAGCGACGACAACGCCGAAGCGCAGGAGGAGAGAACCGCAGGCAGGATCGTTCTCCAGGCGGAAGGATTCTGCTCCACCCTTCCATCACTAAAATATTCAGGAAGGTTGTCCCTTTGATCCTTATGGAGAATCCGTCCCCGTTCATCGTAGAGGATAGCCCGCATGCTCGTCGTACCGATGTCAATCGCGATGATTCCTTTCATGAGAGAAATTGTACCATGATACCGCCGATACGAACAGATAGAACTGCTAAATAGATCTTTATGATCGCTTTATCTTTACAAATGAATCATTTTGAAATACCATCAAGCTCAAGGATGGTTGCCATGAAGATTGAAAAACGCTTCCTTGAAGAAATGAACCGCTGCTACTCGGCCAATAGTATTGTCGTCGACGGAAAGACCAGAATTCTTCTGGCCACCGAGGGTGAAGGCCCTTGCCGGGCATGGACCGGAGCCAACTACACAGAAAGCCATACCGTCTGGGACGGTCCCGGTGGAACAATGTCGATGGTTCCGATTCCGGGAACAAACGGCGAATTTTTGGCCGTTCAGAAATTCTTCAAGATGTTTCAATGGGACGAAGCCAAGGTCGTTCACGTCAAACCGATGCCCGATGGAACCTACACGGTCACCGATATTCTTGCCCTTCCCTACATTCACCGCTTTGACCTTTTAACGGTGGCGGGACGGCACTATTTTATCGGATGCACCCTGGCAACCTCCAAGGAATCGAAGGACGATTGGACTAATCCGGGAAAGATCTATGTCGGAGAATATACGGGGCCAGGACCGCTGAAAGTCGAGGTCCTCAAGGAAGGTCTGTTCAAGAATCACGGCTACAGCCGCCTGGTAAGGCCTCAAGGTCCTGTCGGCCTGGTGACCTGTGAGCAGGGTGCCTTTGAAGTCACCCCCCCGGCACAACCCGGTGCAGCCTGGACCGTCACTCAGTTTATGGACTGGCCGGTCAGCGATATTGCCGCCATCGACATTGATCACGACGGAGAGTTGGAGTTTGCCACCATTGAGTCCTTCCATGGGTCGTATTTTCGAGTCTGGAAGAAGCAGGGAAGCGGGTTCCAGATGGTCTATGAACACCCGGAAGTTTCCGAATTCTACCATGTCGTTGTTCCCGCGGTTCTGGCAGGGAAGCCAACTTTTGTGGGGGGGTGCCGTCGGGGCAAGCAGCAGCTGTTCTATGTTCAGGCAACCTCGACAGCGCCGCTGAAACTCGAAGCAACCGTCATTGAAGAGGGAGTCGGTCCCAGCAATGTCTCGGTGCTGAGAGAAGCCGGCCGCGAAATCATCATTGCTGCCAACCGCGAAAAAGCCGAAGCCGCCCTGTACTTCGTCACACCCTAAGGGTCTCCATGTGGGAACTTCCGCAAAAGATCCGGTTTGAAAACCCCTACCTGGAGCTGATCCCTCTGGAGGCGTCCCAACACCGGGCCGGGCTTTTTGAGGCGGCCCGGCCGGAATCCAACCAGAATACGGATATCTTCCGGTTCATGGTTTCGTTCGGGCCGATTTCAGACTTTCAGGCGATGTCAGACTACCTGAAAAAGCAGGAAAGCAGGACAGACCGGAGCTTTTGGTGTGTGTTTCACAAGGCTGACCAAAAAATTATTGGTTCCTTTGCACTTGTCGGCCCGTCCGCCCTCCATGGTACGGTCGAAATCGGGGCAGTGTGGTACAACCTCGCCTATCAGGGAACTTACGTCCATTCCATGACAATGCATCTGGTGCTCTGCTACCTGTTTGACGAACTGAAATACCGCCGGGTGAGCTGGCAATGTCATTCCCAGAACATCAAAAGCAAAAGGTCTGCCGAAGCGCTGGGTTTTCGTTACGAAGGCACATTCCGCAATCACTATTGGTCCAAGGGCGAGAGCAGGGATACGGACTGGTACGCCATGACCAATGGAGATTGGGAACAAGCCAAAGGGCCGCTGGTACAACGGATTGAGAGGCTCGCGTCCCTGGCTGACATCAGTTGAAGTACTGAGAAAGCAGATCCTTCTGTGAACGCGCCATATCACAGAGAACCTGCGAAACCCTGGTGTTGTCCTGTACCTGCCTCGCCATCTGAAGACTGCTTCTTGTGATTTCTTCTATGGCCTCGGTGTTGACATGGTTGAGCTGGCTGAGATCGGACATCGAGGTCCTTACCTGGATCGACAAGCTGCGCATTTTATCGACGAGTTCTATAATGTGGTGCACCTTGGTCTTATTATCGGCAGACACTCGGATAATGTCTTGGAGCGAGGCTTCCGCCTGACCAGCGTTGGCACCGATAGAATCGAGAGCCTTGGAATCGTCTTCAATGATCGAGGTCACCGACTGAAGGCTTCCAAGGGTCTGATCGATCAGTTTGGCGATATCAACAGCCCCCACAGCACTGCGTTGGGCCAACTTGCGGATATCCGTTGCCACCACAGAGAACTCTGAACCATTCTTTCCGGCGCGGGCGGCCAAAATCGAAATATTGATGGCGATCAGGTTGGTTTGTGATGCCAAGTCTTCCATTAATGTCACGATTTCCTGAACAGCTTGTGAGTTTTTATTGAGTGTTCCCAGCAAGGCGGCCGTGTTCTGATAGTGGGCCTGAATGTCGCTCAGGGCGGCGTTGGTCTGGCTGACGCGTTGCTGGCCGATCACGGCGAACGCACTGGCCTCATCAGCGGTAACGACGCTCTCGCCCGAACGGGTCGTGGCCAATCCCACACTTTCCAGGAGTTCCTGGATCACGGTTTCAGTCTGTGCCAGTTGATCCAGCTGGGCCGACAGGCTGAAAACGATTTTCTGCATCGTGTCATTGATTTGCCGGGTCGACTGCATGGATTCCAAAGAGTTGGCCGCCAAGGTCTCGCTGGCCTCCAGAATATAGTTGCTGTTGTGAAAGACCGAGTCGATCATGGCCCTCAAGCCAATGGGTTCACTGTTGAAGGTGGCGACGACAACTCCCTGGGCTGTCAGTTCATTGATGGTCTGAACCAGGGACTTGTCAAATATCGGTGTGACCAGGGCTTGCGCCCCTGCGGAGACTTCGCGGCGCAGGTAGCCCGCCGTTGTCGCCGCGCTGTTGTCACCGCGCTTAATCTCTTCGGGAACAAGAATATTGACCGTCACACCCAAGGGTTTGAGCAGCTGGGCCGCCTCTTTCATACCCTGCCCCACCTGCTTGAAAAACCCTGTGTCGTTGGGCAGAAGAACCGAAATGCGGTAGTTGTTGCCCTGGGTATTGGGGGCTGGCACTGCCAGAGTCCGTTGGGCCCGTTCTGACAAACAACGCCCCTGCTTGTCGTCCCAGAACTGCCCCAGGGAGGTGGCATTGATGGTCTCGAGCTCTTCGCTTTTGGGAAGAATCCGGTCTATGAGAAGCTTCTGTTGGGTCACAAGGTAGTTGTAAACCTGTACGATGGGTTCGAAACCTTGGCTGTAAGGATTCTGGGAAAGGGTGGTTAAAATCCCTTCCCGGATAAACCCGACGGAGAGTTCCGTCACATCGTGAGCCACGACCTGAATTCCAGGAATTTTACGCCGCTCTTTCAAAGCTTTGATGGCCATGTGGGGAGTGCTGGCTTCGTCCACATACAGTCCCGCTAGACGAGGCCATCGGTCGAGAAGCTCCAGGGTTTTTTCGTAGGTCTTTTCGGGAATCTGATAGGTCTCCAGCACCTCAACCACCCGGATGCCGGGGTACTTCTTCGATAGGAAGGTCGTGAAACCCTTCTGGCGCAGCCGGTGGTTCACTTTGTCGAAGCTGTTGAGCAGAATGGCCACCTCGCCCTTGCCCTGCAGAAGGCCCCCCAAAAGCTCTCCGCAACGTTCCCCTTCGAGAAAGTTGTCCGTCCCCACATAGCAGATCCGGCGGCAAGGCTCATAGGTAATGGCGTTGAACTCGTCCAGGCATTCACCAATGGTGGCGTGAATTCTGTGAAACTCGTCTTTCAGCGGACTTAAAAAGCCTGAAACCCCGGTAAAAACACCAGCAGCAACTGGCTTCTCAATCCGTGTGGTCAAGTTCCCAGCAGAAAAGTCGGCTAAGGCCGAACTCAAAGGCTGCACCTCCTGCACAAAGAACCGCTTTTGGTCTTGGTGCAGGCGTGCCGCCTGGGTCCTGGTCCGAAATCCCAAGCCCCAGAAAAGTCCGGCAGTCACCAGGCCTCCTGCCAGCGCAGAAAGCAGGAGGAGGCCGAAAGAAATCATGTTCCCAGCGCTTTCGGCTTGCCGATGCGGGGCAGCTTCCAACTCTTGGGAAGGGTGACACCCTGATTGAGGATCAACGCCACCAGAATCACGATGCCAGTAGCCAGCGGATGGAAGGAAGCCGGCATGTTCAGCAGATTCAACCCGTTGTTGATAAACCCGACCATGACCGCGCCGATAAGAGCACCCATCACCGAACCGCTGCCGCCCATCAAGCTGGTTCCGCCGACCACAATGGCCGTGATCACGTCCAGTTCATAGCCCTTGGCATTCATGGCATAGGCCTGCTGGGTCAGCGAGGCCATCACAATGCCTGCCACGCTGGCAGATACCGCCGAAATCACGTACACAATGATGCGGATGCGGTCAGGGTTGACACCGGAAAGTTTCGCAGCCACTTCGTTGGCTCCAACAGCGATGACCTGACGTCCAAAAACAGTTTTTTTCAGCAAAATATGGCTGGCCACAATCATGACCACCATGATGTAGATAGGCAAAGGGACACCCAGGAATTTGCCGATGCCAATCGCCAGGAAGGGTTCCGGTTGCATTATCGTGATCTGGTCGCCGTTGGACACCAGCATGGCGACGCCAAAGAGGTAGGTCATGGCAGCCATGGTCACAATGAAGGCCGGAACCTTGAACTTTGTCGTCACAATGCCGTTGATGAAGCCGATCAGAACGCCAAAGCCGAGGGTAATGACCAGGGCCAAAATCCAGTTCAATCCCACCTGGTTCATCAGCACATTGGCAATAATGCCCGAGAGCGCGGCAATAGACCCCACCGACAAATCGATACCGCCGGTAATCGGCGCGTAAATCGCCCCCGAGGCCATGATCCCGATCAGACAGACAGACCACAGCACATTGGTCAGGTTTTCAGGGGTGAGAAACCGGTCGGAGACGAAGGTCAGCGCTACCATCAGAAGCAGGAGAATTCCCAGAAGGCGGAAATCTTTCAGGCGCCCACGGATCAAGGTAAAGAACGTGCTCATTGTACACCACCTTCCAGAAGTCCGGAGGACGCCTTCAAGACATCTTCTTCCGTTACAAGACCTTCCGTGAATTCTTTGATCACCCGCCCCTTACGAAGCACGAGAATCCGATCCGAGAGCCGGGTCAGCTCCGGCAGGTCGGAAGACACAACAATAACCGAAACCCCAGCCGCAGCCAGACGCCCGATGGTTTGATACATCTCTTCTTTCGCACCGATATCGATACCAACGGTCGGTTCGTCAACAATGAGAATTTTGAGGTCACGGATCAGCCATTTTCCGACAACAACTTTCTGCTGGTTTCCACCGGAAAGCGTACCCACCAGCACCTCGGCCTTGGCCGGTTTGACGTTGGTCAGCGCAATGGCTTTCTCTGCCAGTTCCAGCTCTTTTTTGGCGCTCACAAAGCCAAGGGAGTTCGACATGGTTTCCAGATTGGGAACACCGATGTTGCCGGTGATGGAAATGCCGCCCATGATTCCTTGCAGCCGCCTCTCCTCGGGAACAAAACCAAAGCCTTCGGCGATGGACTTTTCGACAGAGGGGGTAAAGGGTTTGCCCAGGAATTGAACGGAACCGGAGGTGATGGGGTCGATGCCATAAATGGCCCGTACCAGCTCGGTTCGACCCGAGCCGACCAACCCGCCCAAGCCCAGAACCTCGCCCTTGTGCAGCTGAAAACTGATCTCGTGGAACTTTCCTTCGGAGGTCAGACCCTGCACGTCGAGAACAACTTCCCCCTCTTTTTTAACCATGGAATGTTTGGACTCATCGTCGGTGAGGTTCCGACCGATCATCAGCCGGATGATCTCGGCGGGGCTGATTCGATCCCGTTCCAGAACATCGACTTTACGCCCGTCCCGCAAAACCGTCACCCGGTCGGAAAGGTTGAACACCTCTTCCATGCGGTGAGAGATGTACAGCACGCTGATCCCTTGGGCTTTGAGCTTGCGGATAATCTCAAACAGCTGGGCACTCTCGGTCGAGGTCAAGGAACTGGTGGGCTCGTCCATAATCATCAGGGACGCTTTGTTGGAAAGAGCCTTCAGAATCTCAACGGTTTGCCGCTGGGCAATGGACAGCAGATCGATCGAGTCCGTAGCCTTGAGTTCAAAACCGTACTGGTCGATCATCTCCTGAGCCATGCGGTTCATTTTCTTAATGTCGACCAGCCGGAGCCCCGGGAACAACGGCTCCTTGGTCAGGAAAATGTTCTGCGCCACGGTCATGCCGTGAATAAGACTGAGTTCCTGGTAGATAACGGCAATTCCCAGATCCTGGGCCGCTTTCTTGTTGTGCTCGACAGGAATGGCTTTTCCCTCGAACGCCATCGTGCCATCGGTACGGTTGGTGACACCGGTGACAATCTTAATCAGCGTCGACTTTCCAGCACCGTTTTCTCCTACCAAGGAGTGAATCTCTCCCCGTTTCATGGAGAAATCAACGTTGGCCAGAACTTGTGGACCATTGTAGGACTTGAAGATCCCCCGGCAGTCGAGCAACAGGTCGTTGGTAT
>JAIFLN010000170.1 GCA_020049045.1 Spirochaetota bacterium
GAATCTGAAGGTCGGCAGGCAGGCTGTACACCAGCGAGACAACGGGAAACCAGACCACCCAGGTTGAGATCAGCGCCACAGGGATGCGGCGGGAAAAGAACGGTTTCCAGTGGAAGCCTCGGAAGGCGCTGAAACGGAACCCGTGATTCTTCCAATGGTAGGTCAGCAGCTGAAAGGCCGCTGCCCAAACGACATTGTAGACAAACAAATCGAAGACAACCTTGGGAGCCACCACAGCAAAACTCACCTCGTTTCCGAACATCAACCCCTGCAGCCGGTACAGCAAGTCAATTTCGAAGCCACGGTAACCCCAGAGCACCACAAGGAAGACGAGAGTGCCCATCGTGGCTTGAGACCGGGTAGCGGGCATGGCCCAAAGGAACAGGAAGGGCAGCAGGCCGGCAAACAGCCCTGTAGCGATCACACTGTAGAGAAAGCCGCCGCGAGCCTTCCACTCGGCAATGGTCTGGAATAGTGGCAAGGCAGCGGGTACCAGGTAGTAGGCGGCGACCACCATGGCCGCAAGGCACCAGAGAACCAGACCTGGCAGAAAATTATGACGTATCGCTGTCAGCGATTCCTTGAGAACACTGTTGGGCATGGGGGTTTCCTTAGGATGCGTGTACGTTCACCCTAACGAAAAGCGGCAATCAGCGCCAGAGCCTCTTCGTACGTCCTGGACTGGAAAAGCTTCTCCCTGAGAGGAAGATACTCCTCTGGTCCCCGGGTATACACCTTGAAAAAGCTTTTGAGCATGTCGAAACCCTTGACCCCGCCCCAGACCCTGCGGTGCTCCTCGATATGGCGGACCATCACCGTACGCCTCTGGCTCCAGTCCGCCGTCTCGAAGGACTGGTGCGGGCGGTCGCGACGAAAGATGTCCAGATCGCGAAAGATGCCCCTCCCCACCATCAGGCCGTCGACCCCGGTTTCGGCGTACCGTCGGTCCAGGTCCTCACCGGCAAACAAATCGCCATTGCCGACGATCAAGGTCCCCTTACCCATCTGGTCCCTCAGCTCCCTCACGCGGCGGACGGCACCCCAGTCGGCCTCACCCTCTGACATCTGGATCGCTATTCTGCCGTGAATGGTCAGCACCGGCAGGTCCAGTTCCAGAAGCATGCCAGCCCACTCTTCCACCTTGACAGCTTTGACACCAATACGGGTCTTCACCGACACGGGCTTTGCCCCCGCTGCCTCTCTCGCCGCCAGAATCAGTTCCTTTGCCAGCGAAGGCCGGTCGATCAAACCGGAACATTCCCCCCGGCGCACCACCTTCTCGGCGGGACAACCCATATTGATGTCGATGCCGTCAAACCCCGTTTCCAACAGGATCGGTATCACCTTCCGGTAGGCCTCGGGGTCATTCCCCCAGATTTGTACCACCAGGGGACGGTAGGTCTCGGCACCATCGATGTGCGCCCGCTGCCGAGCGAATTTGCGTTTTTTATGAAAATATTCCCGGGCGTTGATGAACTCGCTCATAAACACATCGGGAGCAAACCGGCTGGCGACCAGGGCACGGAAGACGGTGTCGGTGACGTCTTCCATAGGGGCCAGGACGGTGAAGGGTCGGGGCAATTGAGTCCAAAAGTTCGGTAGGGAAGAAAAACTCATCGGACGCGCAGTTTACCGGTGAATCCCCGCCCCTGTCCAGGTTAGGATGGGACCATGTTTCAAAAACCCATCACCCGCATCGGTACCACCGTCCGTTGGTCCGACGCCGTCGTCCATGGCGGCACCGTCCAAATCGTCGAAGTCCCTACCACCCTACCTGCCCCGGCGGCTGACCAGGCCCGGCAGGTCCTGGCCCAACTCGAGACCACCCTGACCTTGGCAGGAAGCTCCAAGGAACGCCTTTTGATGTGCACCATCTACCTTGCCGACATGGCCGACCGGGCTTCCTTCAACGAAGTCTGGGACGCCTGGTTGGTACCCGGGACAGCCCCTGTCAGGGCCTGCGTCCAAGTGGGGTTGGCCGAACCCGGTTACAGAGTAGAAATCCACGCCGTAGCCGCCACGGTTTGACCCGGACCCCGATCTCGACGATCTTGAAGCCATGACAAAGAAAAGCATCCTGATCACAGGTTCCACCTCGGGCATCGGCCTGGCCGGTGCGGAAAATCTTGCAAGAAAAGGCTGGCGTGTCCTACTTCATGCCCGCAACCCTGAGGCGGACTTCGTTCTGGTCACCGGTGACCTCACCGACCTGAACCAGGTGGTGGCCCTGGCCGACCGGGTCAAAAAACTGGTTCCTGCCTTAGACGTGCTTTGGAACAACGCCGGCCTCATGGTCACCGACCCCAGAACCTCGGCCGACGGCTTCGAGCTGCAATGGGCGGTGAACCACTTGGCGCTGTTTCTCCTGACCAGCAAGTTGTTGCCCCTCGTCCAGGCAGCAGCCCAGGGACGCATCATCCAGACCAGCAGCTTTGCCCATCACATCGGTCAGGTTCCCCTTCCAGGCGGATTTGCTCTTCCCACAAAACAATACAACGGCTGGACAACCTACGGCAGCACAAAGCTTGCCAATATCCTATTCACACAAGAACTGGCCCAAAGGCTGTCTTCGACCAAAGTTACCGTGCACGCCTTTCATCCCGGTTACGTGAAAACCAGTTTCGGAGCCAATGGGGATCCAACCAAGGGCAACTCGGGATCTTTTCTCGCGTTCGCCCAGATTTCAGTGGAGGCCGGAGCTGACACGGGTGTCTTCCTCGCCACAGCCGAAGAACCTGGCAGGAGTTCGGGACTCTATTGGTCTAGCAGAAAGGTACGCAAGGGTTCCGGCAAACTCACCGCCGACAATGCCCGCCGTTTGTGGGAGCTCACCGAAAAAGCCCTCGAAGGAAAATAAAAAAAGCCACCCGCGAAGGTGGCTTTCGTTATGAAAGGCTAGGTGCTCATTAAACAGGTTACGGGAGTTTTGCACTTCTGCAAAACTCCGAGTAACAAAAAAGGCCAAAGGCCTTTTTTGTTACCAGCGCCCACCACCGCCGCCGCCGTTGCCACCGCGATCGCCCTTGGGCTTGTCGTTGGCTTCGCTGACGCGGATCTGGCGTCCGTCAAGGGTCTGACCATTCATACCGCTGATGGCGGCCTGAGCAGCCTGATCGGTTGCCATCTCGACAAAGCCGAAGCCCTTCGAGCTGTTGGTGTAGCGGTCGATCACGACGGAGCAAGCAGCTACGTCGCCGTACATCGAGAAAGCGTGGCGGAGAGTATCATCATTTGTCTGGAAACTAAGGTTGCCGACGTAAATTTTCTTGGCCATGGGGAAACATCCTGGTCCGGGAGCGATGCCCCCGGGGTTCTGTGCGGCCCGCCGACGGCGGACCTTCTGCCGTTCGGTACCATGCGATCAAGAAGCGAACGAGCGTTTCCAGAAAACCATGCCTTCGTAGGAAGAAGCAGTCTCACCATCGGTTAGTTGACTGGAAAAGTCAAGAGCCCCCCTCTTTCCTTTACTGCCCTCGTTGGTAGTTCTTCATATTGTTGCGAATGAAGCCGACCAGTTCTGAGATTTTGACCCGCTCTTGCTTCATGGAATCCCGGTAGCGGATGGTTACCGTGTTGTCTTCCTTGGTGGTGTGGTCCACGGTGACACAGTACGGGGTGCCGATCTCGTCCTGGCGGCGGTAGTTCTTTCCGATGTTGCCGGTGGGTTCCAGCATGGTGGCAAAGTCCTCGCGCAGATCCATTTCCAGCTTCTGGGCCAGTTCGAGCAGACCGTCTTTCTTCACAACGGGCATGACTGCGACTTTGACAGGAGCCAGGTTGGGGTGGAAGTGCATCACGGTGCGCACATCGCCTTCGCCCAGCACTTCTTCCTCATAGGCGTCGGTGAGGACCATCAGGACGCTGCGGGTCAAACCGGCGCTGGTCTCGATGACGTAGGGCAGGTAGCGTTCCTGGGTTTCCTGGTCAAGGTATTCCTGCTTGTCGCCACTGAATTCCTGATGGCGGCGCAGGTCGTAGTCGCTGCGGCTGTGGATGCCTTCCAGTTCCTGCCAGCCCATGGGGAACAGGAATTCGATGTCGAAGGCGTTGATGGCGTAGTGGGCCAACTCGTCCTTGCCGTGCTGGTGGAAGCGCAGATGGGCCGGGTCGATGCCGAGCTTGGAGTAGTACTCGATGCGGCTCTGTTTCCAGTACTCAAACCACTTGGGTTCTTCCTTGGGATGGATAAAGAACTGCATCTCCATCTGCTCGAACTCGGCGGTGCGGAAGATGAAGGCCTTGGTGACAATTTCGTTGCGGAAGGCCTTGCCCACCTGGGCGATGCCGAAGGGTACCTTCACCCGGCTCGAGCTGACCACGTTCTTGAAGTTGACGAAAATTCCCTGGGCGGTTTCGGGGCGCAGATAAATGGTGCTGGCAGTTTCTTCCACGGGTCCGATGTGCGTGGTGAACATCAGGTTGAACTTACGGGGCTCACCAAGGGTGTCCTTCTTGCCGCAGGTGGGACAGGCACCCTTGGGGTCGATATGGTCGGCACGGAAACGGCCCCGGCAACCCTTGCACTCGATCAGGGGGTCGGTGAAGTTCTCAACATGGCCCGAGGCATGCCAGACGCGGGGATGCATCAAAATGGCGGCGTCCAGACCCACAATGTTGTCGTGCATCTGGGTCATTTCCTTCCACCAGACGCCCTGAATGTTCTTCTTCAGTTCGACACCCAACGGGCCGTAGTCCCAGGCTCCCGACTGTCCACCGTAGATCTCGCTTGACTGGAACACAAAGCCGCGCCGCTTGCTCAGCGAAACCAGCTTTTCCAGGGTTACCTTAGCTTTTTCTTGGTCTTTTTTTTCCGACATGTCGTTCTCCAATAGGGGGCTTTTCCGAAGTGGAAGACAGTTTACCAGAAACCGCCAAGGATTGTCGACTATACTTGCTCCTAAGGAGATTTCATGGAATTCACGATCAGCAACGGTCCGGTCTTTACCATTTTGACCATCAAAATGCGCACTGGCGAGAAAATCAAAGCCGAAGCAGGGGCTATGGTCGCCATGAGCCCAACGATCGACCTTCAGGCCAAGGCGAGCGGAAAAGGTTTGTTGGGCACCCTCGCCGCCGCAGTGGGCGGAGAAGCCCTCTTCGGATCACTGTTCACAGCCCGCCAGGACGGCGAGCTTGTTTTGGCACCTTCGGTTCCTGGAGATGTCATTCACCTCAAGCTGAACGGGGAAACCCTCTTTGCCCAAGGTGGAGCCTATCTGGCCGGTGCGGAAAATCTGGAACTTTCCACCCAGGGATCGTTACGCGGAATGATCGGCGGAGAGGGCCTGTTCCTGTCAAAAATTGCAGGAACCGGTGACCTGTTTCTCAACTGTTATGGAGCCATCATAGAAAGAACTCTTGCCGCTGGTGAAGCTTATGTCGTCGACTGCGGACATATTGTCGCCTTTCAGGACACGGTAGAGTACCGCATCAAGAAAGCGGCGGCTGGACTGTTCGCCACATTGGCCTCGGGGGAAGGCCTGGTAGCCGAATACACCGGCCCCGGTAAAATCTGGCTCCAGACCCGCAACCTCAAGGCCTTTGCCGGCCTGCTGGCACCTTTTATGCAACGTAACGGCTGAGTTCAGATCTCGAGGAATTTCAGGGCTGCCTCGACCCGTGCCTTGGTTTCGGCCGCCCCCAGCACCCTCACGGTGCCGAACATGGGCGGACTCACCCGGCCTCCGGTCACCGCCACCCTGAGCGGCTGCATGAAATCGCCGAGTTTGAAGCCCAGTTCCTCTCCCCGGGTCCGGAAGGTGTGCTCGTTTTCCTCGTCGTTTCGAGCATCGAAAGCCGCATCCAGCAAAGGCACAATCTCCGATAGAATCTTTACCGCGGCAGCGGCATCCTGTTTCTTGGGAATGAAGTCTTCCTTCAGCCAGGTCACGGGCCGGTTCCAGACAAACTTCAGGGCCTCGGGGGCTTCCTTGAGAAACTTCAGCCGTTCCCGGATCAAGGGAAGCATTCCTTCCAGGGTTTTGTCCTGTTCGGGCGTCGGGGGACTGCTCACCAGCCCCGCATCCACCAACGACGGCAAGATGGCCGTACGCAGGGCCGGCAGCGTCAGCTCGCGGATGGCATGGCCGTTGAAGTGCTCCAGCTTTTTATAGTCGAACACGGCGGGGCTCTTGGACAGCCGGTCGAGGCTGAACACCTCTTCCAATTCCTTCAGCGTGAAAAATTCACGGCTGTCATCGTAACTCCAACCCAGCAGCGCCAGATAGTTCACCAACCCCTCGGGTGTATAGCCGTCAGCGCGGAACTGTTTCACGCTGGTCGCCCCGTGGCGTTTGGACAGCTTCTGGCCGTCCTGACCCAAAATCAACGGGAGGTGGACGTAACGGGGCACCGCGTAGCCCGAAGCTTGGAACATCAGCACGTGCAAAAAGGCGCTGGGCAGCCACTCCTGGGCTCTGAGCACATGGCTGGTTTCCATAGCGTGGTCGTCAACCACATGGGCCAGGTGGTAGGTGGGGAACCCATCGCTCTTGAGAATGACAGGATCGACGGGCAGGTCGGCGCAGTTCTTTTCAATCAGGCCGAGAATTTCGTCCTCAACCTTGGCAACACCTTCCAGAGGCATGGCGAACCGCACCACTGGCTGCCTGTCTTCGTATGCGGCCCTCGACCGTAGAACTTCCCGCTCGCTTTCACTTAGGTGGCGGCAATGGCGGTCGTACCCCAGGGGCAGCTTGTTCTTCTCCTGATCCTGTCGCACCGCATCCAGCCGCGCCGAGGTGCAGAAGCACTCGTAGGCCGCGCCGCTTTCGATCAGCTTTTTGGCATG
>JAIFLN010000144.1 GCA_020049045.1 Spirochaetota bacterium
CCACGTAGGTAGCCAGGGGAAGGTCCAGCCAGGCGGCAATGCCGGGACCTACCTGCGCCGTGTCGCCATCGGTGGCGCGTTCGCCGGTGAGAATCAGATCAAAGGCACCGATCTTTTGAATGGCTTTCGAGAGGGTGTACGAGGTGGCCCACGTGTCAGAACCGCCGAATTTGCGGTCGGAAACCAGCACCGCGTCGTCGCACCCCATGGCCAGGGCTTCCTTAAGAGCCTTCACCGCCTGAGCTGGCCCCATGGTCAGCACCGTCACCCGGCCCCCTAGCTGGTCGCGCAAGCGGAGGGCAGTCTCAATGGCGTACAGATCGAGGGGATTGACCACCGTCTCGACCCCGCTGCGCAGCATGGTGCCAGTGACAGGGTCCATTTTCACATTGCTGGTTTCGGGAACCTGCTTGATAGCAACGATGATGTTCATAAAACCAGCATAAACCCATTCGATGACTACAGTCAATGACTTTAGTCAGTGAGTTTTTTTTCCTCTCTCGAAAGCTCCATGCTAAAGTGTCTTTCTACCATGCGCTTCCAGACCCGCCTGCTGCTCACCTACTCCCTGCTACCAGCCTTTTTGAGGACAACGCCCGCAACAGCTACAGCCTGGTCGCCGACAAAATTTTGGAGCAGTTCGAAGGCCAGTTCCGCTCCATGGAATTTTTTGAGACTAACTTGGTTTCTGACATTCAGTTCAAGTCGTCCCTGGATACATTGGGAAGCCTCGACCGAACCAACCCGCTCAACAGTATTTTACTCAATGAGGCGGTGATCTACCTGCAAAGGTCTCTGCTGACCTATTCCACGGCCAAGAATTTCTACGCCGTAAATGTGTTCAACAATCAGGGAGACTTCTTTTCCAGCAATTTTATGGACCATGCGAGTGTCGGTGGAGTGACGGATACCCTCAAGACTCTGGACTGGGCGCCCCGGGCTGTTGAGCTTTCCGGTAAACGCCTTCTCCTGCCTCCCTACGACGACCCCTGGAAGGTCACCAATCCCAAAAAGGTCTTCGGACTGGTCCGCTACATGCCGGGATCCCGGGGAGATTTGGGCTTCATCGAGGTGCAAAACAGCTACGAGCTGCTGGAGCACATCTTCAAGGTACCGGACCCGAAATTTGCCCGAGTAGCGGCCTGGACGGAGGCCGGTGAGCTGTTCTACCAGAGTACGGCTCTCAACGAGGCAGAAACCAAGGCCTACCGGCAGGCAGCATCCGAACCCCGGGTTGAAGGCTCAGCCTTTCCCCGCAATGCCCTGACCGGCCGCGAAGAGCTTCTGCTGAGCCGGACCTCCAGCGAAACAGGGCTTACCCTGGTGCTGGCGCTGGACCGGGCCATCCTGGTCCGCCCCCTGTTTGTCACCGCCAGTCTTACCGGATGGATCGGGTTGCTGCTTCTAGCGGTATCGATGTTGTACAACTGGTACTCCTCGCGCCAGCTGACCCAACCCCTGAGGCTGATTTCCAAACGCATGGAGGCCACCGAACTGGAGAACCTCCCCAACGCCCAGGCCTTGGACCATCCCAACGACGAAATCCGGGCGCTCAACGATGCTTTTCAGCGGCTCAAAGAGAGGTTAGATGACTCCATCCAGGAGGAAATCCACACCCGCACCCTGGGGGTTCAGACCCAACTCGACTCACTTCAAGCGCAGGTCAACCCGCACTTTCTGTACAACATTCTGACGGTGCTGGCGAACAAGGGCCTGGAACTGGGTGACAAGGAAATCGGGGAGATCTGCGGGGGTATTGCCTCGATGCTGCGGTATTCCACCTCAACTGTGGAGCGGTCTGCCACCCTGAAGGATGAGGTCAGGCATATGGAGACCTATTTGGGTTTGATGAAAACCCGCTTCGAGGACCGCCTGAGCTATTCCATCAGCGTCGATCCGGAAATCCTGGCGGCAACCCTCCCCAAAATCGTTCTTCAGCAGATCGTTGAAAACTCGATCAACCACGGCTTTCGGACCATCGCCCGCCCCATGGAGATTTCGCTGATGGGCTGGAAGGACGATGCTAACTGGGTGCTGGAATTCCTGGACAACGGCCAGGGGTTTGCCCCCGAGGAGCTGACCAAGCAGACTTTGGCGCTGACAGAAACCATAAGGCGCCTTGACGCGGGAGAGTGGCGCGAGGGGCTGAGCATCGGCGGTCTGGGCCTGCGCAACACCTATGGCCGTTTGCATCTATTCTTTGGGGGCAAGGTGACGTGGTCGATGGAAAACCGGCCTGAGGGCGGCGCCCGGGTAAGAATCTCCGCACCACTTTGGAGAGAAGAAAACCATGATTAGGGTTTTGATTGCCGAAGATGAACCAGCCGCCGCCCGGTACCTCAAATCGCTGGTGGAGTCTCAGGGTGCGGACTTTCAGGTGGTGGCTCTGGCAGGCCATGGAGAAGAAGCTCTGCTTCTGGCCAGAGAACACCGGCCCGACTTGGTCTTCACCGATGTCCGCATGCCCATCCTCGATGGCATCGGTCTGGCCGGCCGCCTGAAGAACGAGTTCCCGGGTTTGCCGACTGTGATTGTCAGCGGCCATCAGGAGTTTGAGTACGCACGAAAGGCATTGGCACTGGGGGTGGTTGACTACCTCCTTAAGCCAGTAGATCCCGCCGGGCTGACCCGCCTGCTCATCGATCTGAAAGGACGGATTCAGTCTCAAGGCGATGCGGTTGTACTCGAAGCCCTGACAGCGCTTCTACGGGGATCCGTGGCGGAACAAGCCCTTGGATTACCAGCAAGATTCCTCGGTGCACTCATCCGTTGGGGGGGGCCCCTCACCCGCCCCGCTCCGCCGCTTTCCTCACCGGGATCGACCTCGGAATTGGGGTTCTGGAGCCTCCCGGGCCGTGATGCAGGCGAGTTCCTGATTCTCGCTGATGCCGATTCGGTACTCAAAGACGTTTTCGAAGCAAGGATAAGGGATCTCAAGCCTCCGGCGGGAGTCGTTACGGCCACCCTCTTATTCTTCGAGAGACCCGTTTCTGCCGAGGAACTGTCTGCGTCTGTCCGGGGCTTGGGCCCTATGCTCGACCGTCTGCTGGTTCCGGGCCGCACGCGGATCCACTGGGGTCCCGTCAGGGTGTTCCCGGCCTTAACTCTCGACCCCGTTTGGACCCAGCAGGTACGCTGGGCCCTCCAGGAATCGGCCTATCACAAACTGGAGTCGCTGGTTCGAGGACTGGTCGCCGATTGGGAACGGGAAGAAAAACCTGCCCGTCAGGCGACCTCCCTTATGCGCCAGGCACTGCTGTTGGCCCATCAATACGCCCCCGCTCAGGGGTTGAAGGACTGGGACCAGCTGTTCGACGATGCGCTGACAAAAGTCGACAGCTACACCGACCTTTCCAACCTGGCCTGGCAACTGTTTTCCGAGGTGGCAGGCCTCGGCAGCCAGCCTTGCGGATCGGTCGATGCTCCCGAGAGCCACCAGCGTATCCGCCGCTATCTCCAGACAAACTTTGCTGAACCATTGTCCATCCCCTTGATCTGCGACCAGTTTCAAATCAGCCAGACCAGCCTGAGCAAACTCTTCCGCCGCTACGAAGGCTGCACCTTCCACGACTACCTGACCTGCCTGCGCCTCGATGCCGCCGAACGGCTGTTGACCGAGAGTCCCGATTTGCCCCTCAAAGCCGTGGCCGCTGCCGTCGGCTACCAGGATCCGTTCCACTTCAGCCGGGCTTTCAAGGCCGCCAAGGGAAAACCCCCGTCGCAACGGTGATCTTCAGCAGCTACTATGCTGTAAAATATGATATTTCAGCAGAGTGACTGTTGAAATATTCATTGTCATTCCCTATCTTCTTCCTATGCAGTACCAACGAATTCTCAATTTGCCGGAACTGGCTCAAAAAAAATCCCTTTTTTTGTTTGGTCCCAGGAGTACAGGAAAGACAACCCTTCTGCGGGCATCCTTTCCCGAAAAAGCCATGATCAACCTGCTGAAAAGCCAGGTGTTTCTAACCCTCTCTCAAAGTCCCGCTCTGCTGAGGGAGATGGTTGCAGAGGCCTCTAGCACCGGTACTCCGGTGGTGATCGACGAAATCCAGAAGCTTCCCGTCCTGCTGGACGAAGTCCACGACCTGATCGAAAGCCAGGGCATACGGTTCATTCTCACAGGTTCGAGTGCCCGGAAACTGAAACGCTCGGGAGTCAACTTGCTTGCCGGCCGGGCCTGGGAGTGCCAACTTTTTCCGCTGACTGTTGGAGAGATCGGGAACTTCAGCCTCGACCGGTACCTGCTTTATGGGGGGCTTCCCCAGGTGTACCCGAGCACCGACCCGGAGGAGGAACTCGACGCCTACATCAACACCTACCTCAAGGAGGAGATCAAGGAAGAGGCTCTGGTTCAAAACATCGTGTCGTTTTCGCGGTTTCTGAAGGTGGCGGCCCTGACCAACAGCGAACAGCTGAATTTTGCCAAAGTATCGCAAGACACGGGTATCGCCGCTAGTTCCGTCCGATCCTATTTCGAGGTGCTTTCAGACACTTTCCTTGGTTTTCTCCTGGAACCTTGGAAGGGCTCCCAACGCCGAAAAGAGGTGGCGACCTCCAAGTTCTATTTCTTCGATGTCGGGGTAGCCAACTTTCTGCGGGGAAACCGCCTGCTTAACCGGAGCACCGAGGAATTTGGAAAGTCGTTCGAACACTTCATCGCCATGGAACTGCGAGCCTGGCTTTCCTACCGCCGGATCAAAAGCGAGCTCACCTTCTGGCGAACGACAACGGGCTTGGAAGTCGACTTCATCGTAGGGAACGAAATGGCGGTGGAGGTGAAATCCACGACCAAGGTGAACGACAGCGACCTCAAAGGCCTCAGAGCGTTGAAGGAAGAGGGCGTTGTAAGCCGGTTCTTCCTGGTGTCCCTGGACGAGGTCAACCGTCAAACGGACGACGGTATCCGAATTCTGCACTGGCGGACTTTTCTGGCTCAGCTTTGAAGCAAGACTCCTCATTTCCCCGTCAGGGAGGTAAGATGGAGGAATGAAAAAGATGGGACTGCCAGCACGGAAAATGGACCAGCGGTACACTTACAGGGATTATCGGACCTGGCCCGAAGATGAACGGTGGGAA
>JAIFLN010000068.1 GCA_020049045.1 Spirochaetota bacterium
TAGTTCCTTCGTTCTTGTCCCATGATTGCTCCTCTGTTGGTCTATCAGAGGCTTATCACCGTGTCCATCAAATCGGGGCAGGTCCACTGTGATGACCCCTTATGAACGCGTGATGAACCGCCTGGAAGGCAAACCTGTCGACCTGATTCCCAACACCAACATCGTGATGCAGTTTGCTGCCCGGGAAATCGGCATTTCCTACAGCACTTACGTCACCGACTATCGAAAACTGGTTGAGGCCAATCTGGTGTGCTGTGAACGGTACGGCATTGATATGGTGTCGACCATTTCTGACCCCTTTCGAGAGGCTTCTGATCGTGGCGCGGCAGTAAAAATCCTTTCGGACGATGTGCCTGCCTGCCATGACTTTCTCATTCAGAAACCCGCTGATTTGCAGAAACTGGTGCTGGTCGATCCCACAACATCGCCCCGAATGGGTGACAGGGTGAAAGCCTGTGCGCTTTACAAACAAACCTCAGGCCGCCAATACCCTATACTGGGTTGGGTGGAGGGACCTCTTGCCGAAGCCTGTGACTTACGGGGCATCAATGAGATCATGATGGATTTTTTCGATGAACCGGAGTTTGTGGAAGACTTGCTGCAAAATTGCTACGACCAGGCGCTGTTGTTTGCCAAAGCGCAGATCGAAGCGGGTGCCGACTTTATCGGTATCGGTGATGCGGCAGCCTCGTTGATTGGTCCTCAATTGTATGAGCGGTATGTGTTCCCCTTGGAAAAGCAGCTGATAGAGGAGATTCATCGATGGGGTGCCCGTGCTAAACTTCATATTTGCGGCAACATCCGGGACTTGCTTCCTTTATTGGCGCTAACGGGTGCCGATATGATCGACATCGACTCCATGGTACCCCTTGCCGAGGTTGACCAAGTTTTGGCTGGTCGAAACGCCCCCAGCGGCAATGTCGACACGGTAAAAATTCTGCAACAGGGAACCCCCGAGCAGGTGCGGACCGCCGTGAAAACCTGCGTCGCGGAAGGTGGAGACCTTCTGTTTCTCGCCGCAGGCTGCGAGGTGCCCAAGTTCACTCCCCCGGAAAACTTGCTGGCCTTTGCGGAGGTACTACGGGAATGAGGTTCCGTTGGCCCTGGGTTCTGATTCTCCTGGCAGCCTGCCTTTCTTTGGGGGGGGCTTTGTACCTCGTAGTTTTTATGGAGGGCCTTCCCGAAGAAGAAACCCGGCGGACCGACGTACCTCGATACCATTTTGCCTTCGTCTTGCAGGATCTGAACGATGAATCGACGGCGGACCTTCGCCGTGGAAGTCTGAAGGCCGCCCAGGAGGCGAAAGCAGTCCTGGAGTTTTATGGGCCGAGGTTTGTGAATCTCGAAGAACAAGCCTCCTGGTTTGAAGCAGCCATCTGGGAGAAAGTCGACGGAATTATTGTTCAGGTGGTCGATGAAGGCCGCTTTACTCCCCTGATCAACCAGGCGGCTGCCCAGGGAATCCCTGTTGTGACGCTTGGGTCCGATGCGGCGACCTCGGCCCGTATCGCCTTCGTAGGAGCCAGCAGCTTCGAATTGGGCACCCTGGCCGCCAAGCTTGCCGTCGAGGCCAGCGGTGCCGAAGCAAGGATAGCCCTGATCGTCACCGACATCGGCAACGGACAATCGGCCTCGAGGGACCTGCGCGTGGCTGGATTTATCGATACGCTGCAAGCCCATTCCCAAATGACTGTTGAAGTTGTCAAGTTTTCTGGACTAGGCATTTATAGTGCCGAAGAAGCTTCCAGGTCCATCCTTTTTGACTACCCGAATACCGACTTGATTGTCTGTAGCTCTCCCAGCGACACCATCGGTGTCGCGCAGACCCTGGTGGACTTCAACCGTGTTGGAGACGTAAAGGTTGTTGGTTTTGGTGATCATCCGGAAATCTTGAAGTACGTTCAGAAAGGGGTGGTGTTCGGCAGTGTCGTACCCGACATCGAGAATGTTGGTTATCAGGCTGTCCAGGCTTTGGCCGTGAGTTTGCAGGGAGGGCGTGTTTCCACCTTTATCAATCCCGGTGTACGGATTCAGGTGGCACCGTGAAATCGGGTATTCGGAAGAAAATCCTTCTTGTGTTCCTTCCTACTGCTATGATTCTGGTAGCGGCTTCGTTTTTGTCATACGGTGTGACCCGGCTGTATTTTGAACGTTCCGAGTCGATTTTCGGACCTTCAACGCGCCTGAATCAACTGATTCAGACCCTGGGAACGGTGACAAAATCCCTTGAAGGTTACCTTTCAACAAGGCATTTTGAGAGTCTCAACACCTACCTTCAGTCCAGTTCCGAACTAAGGCAGTTGGTGCGAAATTTGAACCAGGGGCTTTCCTACGATGAAGGGCTTCTGCTTCTTCGGGACATTGCGACCTTGATGTCACGCTACGTTGATACCACCGATCAGGCCATGAATGCCAAACGCAGCCGCGATATACCCGGCTACTTGGCCGCCTTCCAGGAGTCTCAGCGCATCGGTGGGTTTATTGAAAAATTCACCGACCGTTACAACCGTCATTTGCTCGACCGCAGCACCCGGAACACGAGTGCCTTGGCAAGCTGGGTGCAGCGGTTGCAGATTGCCAGTGTACTGGCCATCATCGGAATCGCACTGGCCGATGTGCTTCTTCTGGTCTGGCTGACCTGGAGGGTGACCAATCCCCTGGTCAATCTGGCCGAAGTGGTGAACCGCACTTCGTCGGGTGCTCTCGAAGTTGTCCCTCCTGTCCCTCCTGGCGACGATGAGGTGACGGTTCTGGCCCGGGCCTATGGAGACTTGCTGGTAAGAATTCGGCAGTACGTTTTGGAAGTGCAAGAAAAAGCCCAGCTCACTCAGCTGTTGCGGGAGGCTGAGCTCCACGCCCTGCAGGCCCAGATCAACCCGCATTTCATTTTCAACACGCTGAATGCCGGAATGCAGCTGGCCATGTTCGAAAATGCCCAGAGGACGGCTTCCCTTATGGGCAATCTCTCCCGCCTGCTTCGCTACAATTTGCGTGATCTGGATGTTCCGGTCACGCTGAAAGACGAGTTGGAAACTTGCCGTGCGTACGTCCACATTCTCAAGACCCGCTTTGCCGACCTTCTTGAATACCGCGAAGACATTGATCCCGAGACCCTGACGTTGAAAATGCCGGCCCTTATCCTGCAGCCGTTGCTCGAAAACGCCTGGATGCACGGCCTTTCTGTCAAGCCGGAGGGAGGTACCATTACAATGACAACCCGCAGGGAAACGTCCTATATCCTGGTTACCGTCACCGACAACGGCTGGGGCATCCATTCCGAACGGGAACAGGGACCAGGTCAATCCACCGGAATCGGTCTGGCGAATGTCACCTCAAGATTGAAGCTGTTTTTCGGGGAAGAAGATGTCGTGGCTATTGAAAGCCAGCCCGGCCTCGGTACAAAGGTCACGCTGAAACTTGGTGAAGGGGGGCTTTTATGACGGTCTACAAAGTTCTGGCCAGTGATGACGAACAGATTGTTCTCGATTCCTTCCGTTGGATTCTGCAGCAGACTTTTCCTGACCGCTTGGAGATTCACACAGCCCGAAATGGCCTCGAGGCAATCCGTCTGGCCGCCGAGATCAAGCCCGACATCTTCCTGATGGACATTTTGATGCCGGGTCTCAACGGTATTGAGACCATCCGTGCTCTTCGGGAAACAGATCCTCGGGCGCTGTTCATCATTCTTTCGGCCCACAACGATTTCTCGTACGCCAGGGAAGCGGTCAGCTTGGGTGTGTTCGAATATCTTCTGAAACCTATGGAACGATCCAGCCTGGTCAACGTCCTTGAGGCGGCGCTGGCACGTCTGAAAGAAAGAGACGACCGCGCACAAAGGCAGTGGGCGCTGCTGGAAAGAGTCGAGCGGCTCGAGCCTGCCCTGGAGCAGGCGTACATCCATGCGGTGATCGACTATCGGGCCGAGCCGGAGAATCTCGAATCGATGGTTCCCCTGTTTCTTGCTTCTGGCGCCTCTGGATTTTTCCTAAACCTCTGTTTTGAATCTGAGGCTCCCGTGATCAAATCTCCGACCTCGGTGCGGGACCTGGTCAAGCAGAAATTAAACTGTCTGGTGGGTCCATGGGTACTCGGTCGTCTTCCGGTATTTTGCCTTGCGGAGGATCACCAGGCTGTTGGAGAGCTGGCACAGCGCCTCTCGGGTCTCGGGCTCGGAACCTGCCGGATTGGAGTAGGGCGGCCTGGCCATGATGGTGCTTCCCTCTACGCCTCGTATCAGGAGTCCCTTTGGGCGCTTGCTGCCAGCAGAGATACGCTGGTCAACGTTTTCTCCGCGGCACCGGAAGCTCCGAACCTTGCTGCCCAGGGAACCGATGAAAAGCAGTTTCTTCTCTACCTCCGTCAAGGCAGAGTTCATGATGCCCGGAGGTATTTTGAAGACCTTGTTCTGAGTTGGAGAACCGCTTGGCCTGATGGTGAAACTATCGTCAGAAGGCACATCATGGAGCTGCTGATTGTCGCAAAGAACTCGGTGATGCCGCTGGGCAAGGCCGGAAGAGCCGACATCGTTCTGATTATGGAGGGGTTTGACCCTCAAATCAGCCTGGCGATCTGGCTTGGTCCACTGGAAACTCTTGTGACACGAGCCTGCTCCTATCTTGAAACGTCGTTTGACAAAGATTTGAGCCTCGATGACATCGCCTGCGCTGTTGGGGTGAGCACAGGCCATCTTTCCCACGTGTTCAAACAAGGGTTGGGCGTCACTGTGTTGGACTACCTCACCGATCTTCGTGTGAATCGCGCCAGAGAGCTTCTTGAGCATTCCCAGTACAGCATCAAGCAGATTGCCGGTCTTGTCGGCTACCGGGACCCGAATTATCTTTCCCGGCTGTTCAAGCAGAAAACAGGGCGGACACTTTCGGATCTGCGTCAAAAGGCGGTGCAAAGTTGAAAGCTTTCAAAATCGCTCTCAGTGTTGGCGGCCTGGTCTGCCTGTTGCTGACGGCCTGTTCCGGGCCGGCACGCCAGAAACCAGTGTCCCTTCCGGAAGTTGGCGAAAGCGTGCTGATCGGGCTGGCCATGGATTCCTTGTCTGTGGAACGCTGGCAGCGGGATCTCGATATTTTCGTGGCTGAGTCGAGAGCTCTGGGTGCCGAGGTAATCAGCCAGAATGCCAACAATGATCCTGAGGAGCAGGGCCGCCAGATTGAATATCTGCTGGAACAAGGGATTGATGTATTGGTCATTGTGGCCACCGACTCAGCGAAGGCGGCGTCGGCCACTCAGGAAGCCCATCGGCGTGGCATCCAAGTACTGGCCTACGACCGACTGGTCCTCAAGGGGGCTGTCGATCTGTACGTGTCCTTCAATAACGACCAGGCAGGGCGTTTGATGGCAAAGGCCTTGGTTGACAAGGGAATTGAGGGCCGCGTTTTACTGGTGAATGGTGCCCCTACCGACAACAACTCTTTCCAGTTCCGCGCCGGTTATCTTGTGGGCCTTGAGCCGTTGGTCCAAAGCGGTCAGGTTTCCCTCTTACCCGAGGCCTGGTCTCCGCGTTGGGCTGTTGATGCCGCCTACCAGGCGACGGACCACCT
>JAIFLN010000114.1 GCA_020049045.1 Spirochaetota bacterium
ATCAGACAGACCTGGGAGCCAAAGATCGCCAAAAAGGACAGATAGAGGAACCGGCGGGGAGGCCTTTTATCGAGCTGGCCCCGAAACAGCAGCCGTAAAACAATCGAGACCGCCGAAAAGGGGATGAGAAACGCACTGAGGTTGGCCTCGCCGAGGGTGCTTTGGGTTTGGTGGGGCAGAAAGGACGCCATAGCCGAGTAGTAAATACCGAAGGCAAAGGCAAGGATCAGCAGCCACCGCATATCGGGCCTGGTCACCACTTCATGGAAGGCTTGAGGCTCATTATGGGGCGGACGGACGGGCTCCTTGATGGTCAAAGTCCAGAAGAAGGCCAAGAGGGCAAAGCTTGCCGCCTGAAGGAACAGACCCTGTCCCCCGAAGGTCCGCAGGACGGCCTCACCGATCAGAGAGGACACCGGGTTGGTGAGCATGCCGCCGATGCTGAAAACCGCCAGGCTGCCGGCCCGCTGGAGCCTAGGAGTTTGAAGACCATCAACAGAACCAGGGAGTCGGCAAACACCCACGAGAGAATCGAAGCCCCCATCAAGAACACCAGACCCCAACGTAGGGCCAGCACCCTGGGCAACTTGACCAGCGGTCTGCCGAAAAAGACCACCACTGCGACAATCAGAAGAATTCCCAGAATGTTGTAGAAACCGACAAACGTCTGACTGGCCCCCAGGGTTGTCAGGTAGGCTGGGATCAGCGAAGTGGAGCCCACAGCGCACCAGATCTCGGCCTCATTCTTTGGGTTGGCTCGACCCCAAAATGGACTGAATGAGATGATCCTTGGACCGCCACTTGGGGTCGGCCTTGCAGCGCAAGTCGAGGTGGATGCGCTGGGTAAAGATTTTCCCCAGCTCTTTTTGCGCTGCCTGGCGGATCTCTTTGATCTTCTCACCACCCCGTCCGACCACAATACCGACCTGACTTTCCCGTTCGACAATCAGAAACACCCGCAGCCAGAGGGTGGGAACCGGTTTGGCACTCTCGGCCGGCGGCGCGTCCCGCAGTTCCCGGTCGGCCACCTCAACGTACAAAGCATGTGGAATTTCGTCGCTGAGCCGGTTGATGGCCTGTTCCCGCACAATTTCGGCAATCCGGAAGCTCGGGTCCTGGTCGGTGTAGAAATCTTCAGGATAGAAAGCCTGGCCTTCCTCCGCATTGGCAAAGATCGCATCAAAAAAAGCCTCCAGGCCCGTTTCCTGCAATGCTGAAATGCGTACCACTGCCTTGGGACTGAGCTTTTCCCTTACCCAGGCTTCGAGCTCGTCGGCGTAATTGGGCTTCAACTCGGTTTTGTTGAGAGCGACGACCAACGGTTTGCGCAGAGTCACCAGACGCGCCATCAGCCCCTCTTCCTCCGCCCCGGCCTTGCGGCTGGCATCGATCAGATACACCGCCACATCGGCATCGCTGAGAGACTTGGTGACATTGTCCATCATCGACTTGTTGAACTTTTTTTCACTCATATGGAACCCGGGGGTGTCCAAAAAGACAACCTGTCCCTGGGGCCGGTTGACAATGCCCCGCACCTGGTTGCGGGTGGTTTGCGGAATGGGACTGACGATGCTGACTTTATGGCCGCAGAGGGCATTGAGCAAGGTGGACTTGCCCGAGGAGGGGCGGCCGACAATGGCCGCAAAGGCGGATTTCATTCCTTTTTCTATCATAGAAAAGGAGTTAGGGGGAAGAGGGACCTCAGATTGTCCCCTCAGATTACCGCCGTTTGTCAGCTCGGAGGATGGCATAATGAACCCGCGCCGCCAGTCCCCGTACCCGTTTCTCGATCAGGTCGAGGTCTGCCTCTGTGGGTTTTCCTTTGAACTCAACGGGAGACACAAAGCTCCACCCGGCTTTGTGCCGACGTACAATTTCATCGAGTTCAGTCTGGGCACCACCCGACCAGCCATAGCTGCCCAAGCGGAAGACGTGACGGTTGAGAACCTTTTTTTTCGCCAGCTCTTCTACCACGGCGGCCATGGGAGGAAACATCTTGTACTCATAGGTCGGCATGGCCAGCACGATGCCCGTACTGGTCCAGCAGGCGGCCAGAATGCTGCCGATGTCGTCACGGGGAACTTGAAATTCCCGCCACCGAAGACCCGATTCTTTCAGGGTTTTAATGACTGTGGGTATAGCCGAGGCTGTGTTGCCGTACATCGAACCCCAGATAACTGTGACCTCGGCCTTGGCTGGGCCCTTCTGATAGCTCACATAACGCTTGTAATCAGCGACAATCCTGCCGGGATTTTTGCGCCACACGATTCCATGCGCCGGGGCGATGATTTTCACCTTGTCACCCAGGAGCTTCTCGACTTTTTCGATGGCCTTGGCCGTGGGCTGGCTGAAGGCCGCTACGATATTGGAATAGTACCGGACAGCCTCCCGTTCGAAAAATTTAAACTGGTCGGGGGTCAGCTCGTCGTCATAAGGGGCACCCTCGATTGCTCCGAAGCTGCCGAAGGCGTCGCAGGGCATCAGCGTGCCCGTTTTCGTATCAAATGTGGCGATGGTTTCGGGCCAGTGCACATTGGGAATTTCGGTAAAAGCCAACACATGGCCTTGACCCAAGTCGAGGGTGTCACCGTCTCCCACCACCCGGATCTTCTGGTTTCCCAAGCGGAAAAACGCCTCAAGCAGGGGGACCGCTTTGGCACTGGTCACGATGGTGAACTCGGGGCGCAAAGCCCGAAAAGCCTCCAGCCACCCCGAATGATCGGGTTCCATATGGTTGATGACAACGTAGTCTATCTCTTCAACTTGGATATTCAATTTAGACAGTAGAGCCAACAGCGTTTCGGGAACGCCGTCCCAACCGCAGAAGCCGTCGACGATGGCAACTTTGTCGCCCTTGACGATGTAGGAACTGAGACTCACTCCGTTGGGAATCGGCCAAAGACCTTCGAAGAGGATATCTCTGACGTTGGTGCTTAGGCGGAAGATGCCGGGGGTCACGGTGGTAGCGTTCATGGAAATGCCTCAGATTTAAATATATAAAAAAATATCCTAGCGGGCAAGGAATCCGGAGTATTATCGTTCGTCCCGAACTTGCAGCAGGTGTGACTTTCCCTTTCCTGTGAAAATCAGTATCCTTGGTGCCATGTTCCACTACGAAGACGAAACCGAAGAAGAAGAAAAGAAAGACGACGCGAGGGCTCCAGGGCCTGACGCTTCGGAGAAATTCCTGAAAACCCGGACCATCCTGCTTTCGGGTGAGGTCAACAAAGCCCTCGCCGAGCGTGTGATCCGCCAGCTTCTGCTGCTGGAAGCCGAGTCGGCGGACCCGATCAAGGTGATGATAGACAGCCCCGGTGGCGACGTCAACGCGGGTTATGCCATTTTTGACATGATCCGTTTTGTCAACGCACCGGTGTACACCGTTGGTATGGGATTGGTGGCCTCGGCGGGGGCTCTCATTCTTTTGGCAGCGCCCAAGGAACGCCGGATTGGCCTGCCGAACAGCCAGTACCTGATCCATCAGCCCCTTTCGGGCATGCGCGGCGTGGCCACCGAAATTGAGATCCACGCCAAGGAAATGGAAAAACTGCGCATCAAGCTCAATCAGCTGATCGCCGATGAAACCGGTCAGTCCATGGAACGGGTGGAAACGGATACCGACAGGGACTACTGGCTCGATGCCCCTGAAGCGGTGATGTACGGCCTTTTGAACCGCGTCGTCGTCAAGCGTGCCGACCTCGGGGTCTGATTTGCTGCCCGTCTACCACGGAAAAGTCCGGGACGTGATCGATGCTGGTGATCATTTGATTATGATCACCAGTGACCGGATTTCTGCGTTTGACCGGCCGTTGGGAACCATTTCTGGAAAGGGGGAAATTCTCAACCAGCTGGCTCTCTACTGGTTCGAGGAGACCTCCGACCTCGTTGAAAACCACATCCTCGAGTCGCTGGGACCCCGGTCCACGGCGGTGAACAAAGCCGAGATGGTGCCTGTCGAGGTGGTGGTCCGTGGGTATCTGACCGGGTCCTCCTGGAGGGAATACGCTGCAGGACGCCAGGTGCCCGGCTTGACGGTCCCCAGCGGCATGCGGGCCCATCAGAAGCTTGCCGCTCCGCAAATCACTCCGACTACCAAGGCTCCCGTGGGAGAGCACGATGAACCCATCGACCGCGATGGCATCCTCACCCGCGGACTGTGCTCTTCGGAGCTTTGGGCGAACATTGAAAAGACGGCTTTGAAGGTGTTTGCCCGGGGGCAGGAACTCTTGGCCGACCGGGGCTTGATCCTCGTCGACACCAAATACGAGTTTGGCCTTGTCGAAGGTCGGCTGGTCCTTTGTGACGAAATCCACACCCCCGACTGCAGCCGGTTCTGGTTTGCCGACGACTATGAGGCGGCCTTTGCCGAAGGCCGCGAGCCGAAGAAACTGGACAAGGAATACCTTCGCAACTGGCTGAGCGCCCAGGGTTTCTCCGGTCATGGCGAAGTTCCCCCAATTCCGGCCGAAGTCTTTGAAGAGACCAGAAAACGGTATGTCGAGGCCTTTGAAAGGATCACTGCACGAAAATTCACCTTTTCCGGCCTGGATTTTGAAGCAGAAACCCGCCAGATCCTGTCTACGCTGAACGGATGACCCTGGGCCAGACCCCGGTTCGTCCGGAGGTCTGTTGTGATTTTCCGCATCCTTCTTCTCGGTGCCGTTGCAGCCGGATTGTTTTCTTGTTCCCTTGTCCCCGACCCCCGTCCTTCCACCCAGCTGGTCCTGGCGACTTGGAATGTTCAGAACCTGTTTGACGAGGTGGATGACGGAGGGGAGTACCCGGAATTCGACCCCGGTCGCGGTTGGACCCGGGCACAGTTCTGGCAGAGGTGTCTTTCTCTGTCACGGGTGATCCGGACCCTGGGCGAAAAAGGGCCGGACATCCTGGTGCTGGAAGAACTTGAGGGATCCCACGCACTGGAAGTTCTGAACAAACGTTTCCTCTCCGACCTCGGGTACAGCCATTCTTTTGTTGCACCCGATTCCATTCCCGGTGTCAAAACGGGAATTTTAAGCCGTTTTCCCCTTGTCCGGACGGGGTTGCACTTTCCTTCCGGTGGAGACACTGAGGAATTGCGTCCCCTGGTAGAGGCAGAATTCGATCTGGGCGGACGGGCGTTGGTTGTCCTCGGGAATCACTGGAAAAGCCGGATTCCCACACCCCGTGCGACCGAAAAATTCCGTCTGGAGTCCGCCCAGATGCTGCGGGGCAGGCTGACCGCACTGGATAACCGCGCGGACCGTCCCTTGGTAATCGCCCTGGGGGACTTCAACACTTCGCTGGAGTTATCCAAGGTTTGGGAGGACCGTGCCCTGCTTTCTGGAACCTCGGAACCGAACCCCGATTCGGGACTGGTTGTTTTTACATCCCGCTTTTCTGCCGAGAAAACCGAGCGGGCAGGGGCGGTTTGGGAACCCTGGACAACGGTGAGCGAACCTAAGGGGAGCTATCTCTACCAGGGCGGTTGGGACAGGTTGGACCACATCTTCATCACTTTGGCAAGCCTGAGGCTGGCCGACTGGCAATTTGCTTCTTTTCAAGCCGACGCCTATGCACCCGAGCCTCAGGCTTATGGTCCCCGCACTCCTGATGGAGTCTCTGACCATTTTCCGCTCGTGATGACCCTTGTACGCAAACAACCCTGAGTCGGGTTGAGCTTTTGTCCCTTTTCCTTTACAAAAAAGGAATGACTTACCAAAGCGTCGATGAGTACCTGGTCGATTTGGAGAAGCGCGCGACTCTTCCCCAAGGGTTCAGGACTGCCACCGTGGACCTTACTTTCCGACCTCTTGAGCGGCCAGTGCCCCTGCCTCTGCCAATGCGGCTCAACCTGTTGGTGCTTGATGAGCCGACGGCGGCATTTACGGGGGTGTTTACCCGCAATGCTTTTCCTGGTGCACCCGTGGTCCTGGGTCGTGAACTTCTGAGTGAGCCCCTGTCCCGTGGAGTTTTGATCAACAACAAAATCGCTAATGTCGGCGGTCCTACGGCACTCGAAGATGCCAAAGCTCTGCAGAATGCCGCCTCGGCTCTTGTCGGCTGTCCTGCCGGTCAGTTGTTTGTCGCCAGCACCGGTATTATTGGCTGGTCCTTGCCTGTCGCTGACATGAAGAAGGCTTTGCCGACCCTCTCTGAAGCTTTGCAAAGCACGTCTGCGCTTCCCTTGGCCAAGGGTATCATGACTACCGATTCCTTCCCCAAGGTACGGTCAAAAAACCTCTTTGGCGGACGGATTGTTGCCGTGGCCAAAGGCGCTGGGATGATTGAGCCCAACCTCGCCACCATGCTGGTGTATATTATGACCGACCTTGAAGTCAGCCGGGGGGCTCTGCGTGACCTTTTGCCCCGGGTGGTCGCCCAGAGTTTCAATGCCATCAGCATTGACAGCGACCAGTCGACCAGCGACATGGTTCTGGCCTTTTCGTCCCAGCAGGTGCCTTGTCCCGATCCTTCTGCTTTTGAAAAAGCGCTCACGGAAGTGTGCCGTGATCTGGCTCAGGATATTGTCCGTAACGGAGAGGGAACCGCCCATGTGATCGAGGTGCGGGTATCGGGGGCTTTGGACGAAGCTTCCGCCCGGCTGGCGGCCAAGGCTGTGGTCAACTCACCCTTGGTGAAAACAGCCGTTTTCGGCAACGATCCCAATGTCGGCCGCATTCTCGCCAGTGTCGGAGACGCTTTCGGGAATGCCGGTGTTCCGCTGAATTCCAAAACTCTCCGCTTGAAGATAGCTGGGATCACGGTGTTTGAAGCGGGCGCCTTCCGGCTCACTCCCGAAGTCGAGGTTCAGCTCTCTGATGCCTACCTGGCTGCCTCGCAACCTGAAAAGAAAGAAGGGTTTCCCCGTCACGAAGAGAACGTTGTGTTGTCTCTCGAGTTGGGTCAGGGCATGGCAGGGGCTGTCGTCTGGGGCAGTGACCTCTCGTACGAATATGTCCGCGAAAATGCCGATTACCGCAGTTAGCAGAGAGGAGCGACCATGGAACAGACCCGAGAAAAAAGCATACAAGATTCCCTCAACCTGATTCAGCTGGCCAAACGTGAAATGGGAAAGCGTATCATCGGTCAAGATGCCCTGGTGGATTCGCTTCTTCGCGGGATAGCCGGTGGCGGGCATATCCTCCTTGAGGGAGTTCCCGGCCTTGCCAAAACCCTGGCTGTGAAAACCTTATCCGAAGTGATGGGACTGGATTTCAAGCGAATCCAGTTCACACCTGATCTTCTTCCCGCTGACCTGGTGGGAACCATGGTTTATCGTCAGCAGACAGGGGAATTTGTTCCCAGAAAAGGTCCGGTTTTTTCCAATTTTATCCTCGCCGATGAAATCAACCGGGCCCCTGCCAAGGTTCAGTCAGCCTTGCTGGAAGCCATGGCCGAGCAGCAGGTGACCATTGGGGAGCATACTTTCGCCTTGCCTGATCCCTTTTTCGTGCTGGCCACTCAGAACCCAATCGAACAGGAGGGCACCTACTCCCTGCCCGAAAGTCAATTGGACCGGTTCATGATGAAACTGATTGTCAATTACCCATCACCCGAAGAAGAGCTCCATATTCTCAAGGTGATCGCCAGCGAAAAGGAAGCCCTGCCGCCTTTGCTGAGGGTTTTGGATGTTGCCTCCCTCAAAAAACTGAAGACAGCGGTCAATTCGGTGCGGGTCGATGAGCGAATTGAGACCTACATTGTCAGCATTGTCAGCGCTACCCGTGAGAAAGACCGCAAGAATTACGGCTTCACCCGGTTCATTGATTATGGCGCCAGCCCGCGGGCTTCCATCGCCCTGTACCGCCTGGCTCGTGTGAAGGCGTTGTTTGAGGGGCGGGGATTTGTTCTCCCCGAAGATGTGAAGTCGGTGGCTTTCGAGGTTCTCAGGCATCGGATTGTGCTGAGTTATGAGGCTGAAGCCGAGGAAATGAACGCCGACGACGTTATCCGCATTCTACTTTCGGCCGTCACCATTCCCTGACATGTTTGATTTCCAGGATTTCTACACACGAATCCGTCAACTCAAACTCCACTCCTCCCAGCTGGTCGAGGGCCTCTACGCTGGAAACTACCGATCGGTGTTTCGTGGGCCAGGGCTCGAATTTGACGAAGTGAGAGAGTATGACCCGCAGGACGATGCGCGTTTCATTGACTGGAACGTTTCAAGCCGTCTGGGAGTTCCTTATACTAAGAAGTTCCGTGAAGAACGGGAATTAAGCCTCCATATTGTCGCCGATATTTCTCCTTCGATGGATTCGGGTTCCGGGCGTTACAACAAACGGGAAATTCTCAACAGCCTATTTGCCAATCTGGCTTTTTCCGCCGTTTCGACCGAAGACCGGGTCGGAGCTGTTTTTTTCAGTGACCGCATAGAACGTTGGGTTTCACCCCGCAAAGGCAAGACTCATGCCCTCAGCCTGGTTCAGGATTGCTTTATGGCAGAGGCTCAGGGGAGGGGATCGCACTTGGGCATGGCACTGCGAACCGCTCATGAGTCGATGAAACGGCGCGGAGTTATCATTATTCTTTCGGATTTCAAGACCGGTCAGTTCTGGAAGGAACTATCGTTGGTCTCAAAGCACCACGATGTGATTGCAATCCGAATTCATGACCCCATCGACACCGAGTTTCCGGAAGGCGGGCTGATCGAGCTCATTGATCCGGAAACGGATCAAGTGGTTCTCGGATTTGGCAATAGCAAGACCTTCCGACGGGAGTACCACGATTTTTGGACGCTTCAGCGCCTACATTGGAAGCGCGAATGTGCCAGGAGGGGTGTTCCCATCCTCGAGGTCTCCACTTCCGACGATCCGGCGGCAAAGCTGGCCTTCTTCTTCAACCGAAGGGGAGGGCGACGGTGAGGGTAGTCCTTTTTCTTATACTGGCAGCAGCGACTCCCCTCTGGGCTGATGACGCCTCCAACTTTGTCACCGAGACCATTTTCGTGCCCTCGGTGTCGTATGTCGGTGATCTGGTTGAAGCAAGGCTTACCCTTCTGCTCCCAGAGGGAGCGGTTCTCTTGCCGCCTCTCAGTCTGCCCTCCCAGACCTGGGTTTTGATACGGGATGTCCAGGTCCGCCATGATCCTCCCTTTGAAAGAGTGACCATCAAATACATTCCCTTTGCCCCTGGAGTGAAGACCCTTCCGTCCCTGGTGATGGGTGATATCACCCTCGACGGTGTCAAGATTTCGACGAACAGCCTGCTGGGAAAAGAGTCAGCTTCTGAGTTGCAACCTCCCCGGGAACAGCTGCTGCTGCCCCATACCGAGTTGGTCATTTTTCTGGCGTTCTTGTTCCTGATTGTCCTTCCGCTGGCAATTTGGCGCTTCTCGCGGCCTCTGATCATGCTCTTTCGAGCGCTTTGGAAGCGTTCGGACCGACATCGGGCCTGGCGTCAGCTCAATAAAGACCTGCGCAAGTTGCAATCCAAGGCCCTTTCACTTAAGGGGCCGGAATTCTACACACAATTCAGTCTGCTGGCCCGGACCTACCTGGGGGGACGGTTTGACCGTGATTTTACCACCTTGACTGCTTCGGAGGTCCGGGTGCTTCTTCAGCCGTTGCCCCCTGCCTGGACGGCGGCTTGGGTACGGCTGATCTATCGTGCGGATGTTGTCCGCTTCGATGCTCAGGAACCTCCGGAACAGGAGAAGTTCGCCGATCTGGAGGCTCTGCGCCGTGAAGCAGGCCATCTTGAAGGAAAGGAGGCTCCCCATGTTGACCTTTGAGGAGCCGCTCTACTTTCTTCTGATGCTGGTTGTTCCGGTGCTGGTGTTTTTGAAATACCACTGGAGGGGCCGGGGTGGCCGGCTGCCCTTCCCCTTGGGGTTGTGGCAGGGGCGGAGGTTTCGGCCTGGCATTGCCGGCATGCGTGTGATCATGTTCACCTCCAATGGAGCTTTGTGGCTGACGTTTCTGTTTCTGATCACAGCCCTGGCCGGGCCGACACTGACCCGCCAGGAAAAAGTTTACCTGAGTGCCGGAACCGATATCCTGATTGTCCTGGACGAGTCGCCCAGCATGGCTGCCAGGGACTTCCCCCCCGACAACCGTTTCAGTGCCGCAAAAGACGTGATCCGACGCTTTGTCCGGGGCCGTCAAAACGATCAGATCGGATTGGTCAGCTTCGGCCGTGACGCCGCTTTGAGAGTGCCTCTCACCCTCGATTATGACTATCTACTCGACCGCCTCGACGCCCTCCAGGTGATGAGCCTTGGCGATGGCACGGCCCTCGGAATGGGGTTGGCTCTCGCTGCCCTGCATCTGCAGAATTCTGACGCCTCACAGAAAGTCATTATTGCCCTCACCGACGGTGTTAACAATTCCGGCGAGATTCAGCCGTCCACAGCCGTCGAACTGATCCGCTCCCTCAGTGTCCCCCTCTACCTGATCGGTATCGGTACCAACGCACAGGTTCCTCTGGAGCTCACGGATCCAAAGACAGGAATGGCCTATTCCGGATCTCTCGAGGGGGGCTTCAACGAAGAGTTTCTTCAGGGGTTAGCCGTTCCTCCCCTTGGTGCCTATTTTCCGGCAGGCTCTTCCGGCAGTTTGGAGTCGATCTTTCTGGCGATTGACTCCCGGGAAAGCACCACGAAGCGTGTGAAACTCGAGGTTCACAATGAACCGCTGTTCCCGGCGTTTCTGGTTGCCGCCATGATCAGCCTTTCGTTCTTCTTTGTTCTTCGCAAACTCGTCCTCAAGGAGATTTTGTGAGTTTTTCCAATCCCGAGGTGTTCTGGACTTTGCTGCTTCTCCTACCAGCCGGACTGCTTCTCTATGCCTCCTACCTGCAAGGGAAGCAGGAACTTCAGCGCATTGGCGGAGCTTGGAGGGGCCCGAGACTTCACTCCGTCTATCGCCTCAAAGGGTTTTTTTCGGGGCTGCTCCTGATGCTGACCTTTCTTTTGCTGATTCTGGCATGGTCGGGTCCATCCTGGGGAATGTCGCCGGTGGAAGAACCTCAGAACGGCCTCGATATCGCCTTGGCCGTCGATGTTTCGAGGAGCATGACCGCCACCGATATCCAGCCTTCCCGCATTGACCAGGCCCGGGAAGTGGTGCGGGCTTTGGTGGCGGCCTTTCCCAACGCACGATTCTCGCTGGTCGTTTTTGAAGGTGTCGGGGTCACTTTGACTCCCTTAACCCCGGACCAAGCGGTGCTGGACCGCTGGCTCGATGAGCTGGGACCACACTTGACAACGTCCCCAGGATCCAATTTAGCTTCCGGTCTGGAGGAGGCCTTGAGGACGGTGGGGTTCTCGTCGTTGCACCACCGGGTGGTGGTTGTCCTTTCCGATGGCGAGACAAGGGAAGGAAATTTACTTGAGACGGCGCGTAAGGCAGCCGGCCTGGGCATCGAGGTTTTTACCCTCGGCTTTGGTACCCCTGAAGGGGGCCGTATCCCCGACCGGGACAGCTTTCTCAAGGATGATTTTGGTTTTCCAGTTCAAACAAAACGGGATGACAGAAATCTTCAGCTGCTTTCCTCTGAAACCGGGGGAAAGTTCTTTGTGGGAACCGATCGAGCCAGCCAACGGGAACTCCAGGACCTGTTGTCCAACCTGGGCAACCCCGCATCCCGTGGTGGTGTGACTCTTGAAACAGTCCCTCGGTACCGAGTCTTTCTCTTCTTGGCACTGCTGACCCTGTCAGGATTCCTTTTAGTCCGGATTGTTCCGTGGCGGGGAGTCTTTTGATGAAGAGGTGTCGCTGGCTGCCGGTTCTTTCTGTGTTGCTTGTATTGTCCCTCGGTTCTTGCAGTGAATGGAGAACCGGTTGGGTTATTGTGGAGGGAAACGGAGCTTTTCAACGCGGTGAATTTCAAAAAGCCAGCCTCAGCTATCTGGGTTCGGAAGCTTTTGGCAGTTCAGCCGATGTGGTGAACTACAATCTTGGTAACGTCTATAACGCGCTGGGTGAGACAAACACCGCCCTGGCTGTCTGGAGTCGGATTGTCCAGCCTGGTTTCGAGGAGCTGGCCTATAGGCTTGCGTTCAACAAAGGCTACCTGCTCTATCAGCGGGGTCAGTATGAAGAGGCCTGCCAGGAATTCCGGACGGCGCTGCTGATGAAACCTTCGAGCCTCGACGCCAAGCGAAACCTGGAAATTTGCCTGCTTAAGACTCAGAGTTTCGGAACCTCTTTACCGGCCAGGAGCCGGCCAGCAGAACGAACCGACCCGGGAGAGACGCAGAAGGCGCTTCTGGACTATATCAACCGCTTGGAGGGAACCCGATGGAAGGCCAACAATCAGCCCGATTCTACCGTCACGTCCTCTTCGGACTGGTGATTCTGTGTTTTGGTGGTGCCGCCTTTGCGGCTCCGCCACCAGAAGCGCGGATTTTGCTGAACACCGACCGGTTTGTGGTCGGCAGCAAATGGACTCTCGATATTCTGGTCGATACCCCGGAGCCTCTTACCGTCAGGGTTCCCGTCCCTGTCCTACCCCCGGCATTGGCTCTTTCCGAAGGTCCCTATATCCGCGAGACATCCTGGGAAAAGGTGGCCGGTACCCTCAGTCGGGCTACCAAGGTCAGTCTCACGCTCAAAACACTCCAACCTGGCATTGTGGAGGTGGGCCCGTTCGAAGTCAGAGTAGGGAACACTGTCCAAAGTTTACCTCCCGTTACGGTGTACCTTCTGGCTGCCGATGAGGCTAAACGACGGTTTCCCGTTGAACTGCGCTGGGTTAAGCCTGAAGGAGTCTTCTATGAAGGGCAGGCTATCCCCCTGCTGCTTCAAGCGCGCAACCTCGATACCCTTGTGCAGGCTCCCGACCTTGGTTTGGCGGCACCCCCTGGTTCCCTTTGGGAAAAAGCTGTGGGGCTAGGCGAAATCGAGATTACCAGCATCGGGGAAGATCGTCTGATGAACGTTCCTTGGGGCGGCTGGATGCTGATCGCCACCAAGGCCGGATCCCTGACTATTCCTGCCGTCCGTGCCTCGGTTGCCGGTGTCGAACGGGTCGTGCCGCCCTTAACCTTACCGATCGAATCACTGCCGCCCGAAGCCGCCGAGGGCCGTGCTGTCGGAGCTTTTACCTATTCCATCGAGGCGAAACAGGGTGAAGCGGCTCAAGGCGGCCAGCTGGTGGTTGTCCAGGAATTGTCGGGCCGAGGAAACTTCCCGTACCTGCGTTTGCCCGAAGTTGTCGTCCCTGGTTTGACGCTGATGTCGCGGCAGGAAGGAACCCGGTACCGCGCGGCTCGTGGCGGTTATGAAGGCAGCCTGTTGGTCACCTGGCGTTTTGCTTCGGAGGGACCCGGTACCATTTCTTTGGAGCTTCCCGGTTTCAAGGCTTTTCAGCCCTCCACCGGCCGGGTTGAATCCTGGGATCCCAGAGTTGTCAGGGTCACTCTGGACAACTTTGCCGAACCCGCAGCTCAGACCGTTCCTGAGGCCCAGATACTGAACTGGGCCGAGGTGCAATCGGTTCGACCCTGGGGATTGACTCAAAACGGCTGGTCGATCCTGCTCCTTCTTCCCGGGCCTGTTTTTCTGGCAGCTACGTTTCTCTTTCGGGGACGCAACAAAGGACTTCTGGTGCTGACGGTCGTGGGGGTTACTCTTTTTTCTGCCTCCGAATCGGCTCCGGCCGGGTTCGAGGCGGCTCTGAAGGCTCAGGGCTACGAGGCTGCCGAAGCCTGGGGAACCCTGGCGGCCGCTCATCCCGATGAACCTGGGCTCTGGTACAACAAGGCTTTGGTCTGTCAGGATGCGGGAAGAACTGCCGAGGCCGTACATGCGTTTCTGATGGCCATCCGTACCGGACTGCAAGGTGATCTGGCCGCTCGCGGACTGGCTGCTCTGGAAGAAAAAGAGCTGCTGACCAACCAGTTTCCTCCCTGGACAGGCTGGCCAACCAACCTGCTGGCCTTGAGCCTTGGTCTGGCGTTCAATCTTACCTTTCTTGCTTGGGGGCTTCAGCGGATTTTCGGTGTCGGTTTCTGGCTTCTTCCGCTGGCGGTCTTTGCCATGGGAACCGTCGCAGCAGGGTTCTTCCTCGGGGTGGCCAGTGCCGCTCAAAAGGAGTCTGATGCCGTAGTCGGATTGGCTGACGGACCGATCCGTAAGGTTCCCGGCGACCTGGCAGAAAACTGGATGACCCTGAAAGCTGGGACTGTGGTGCGGGTTCAAGGCCATTCCGACCAGTGGGTTTTGGTACAAACCGGCTATGGGCTCGAAGGTTGGGTTCTATCCTCCGGCCTTTTGTCCCTCGAGGCAGCACACTGATGGATTTTTCTCAAATTCTCGAAACCTGGGAAAACCGGGGAAACAGGCGCGATCAAACTCCTTTTGATAAGGACGAGGCCTCTGAGGAACCAAAGGGGCTTCCTTCTCGGGCTGAGATGGAACGGACATCCTGCGATGATGAGCTGGACCTGCACGGAATGCTTCAAGAGGAGGCGGTATCATCGCTCCGGTACTTCTTGCGGGAAAGCCGGTTACAGGGCTATCGGAAGGTTCTCGTGATTCATGGAAAAGGCTTGCACTCCGAAAACCGCCGGGGTGTGCTGAAAGAAGCTGTCCAGCAGGTCCTGCTGAAGGACAAAAACATCGCGGCGTGGGGAGAAGCAGGAAGAAAGGAAGGGGGAAGGGGAGCCAGTTGGGTGTGGCTCAGGGCTCGGTAGAGTTTCTTAGCGTTCGCGGAAAATGATGCGGCCGCGGGTCAAATCATAGGGAGACAGCTCGACCTTCACCCGATCTCCTGGAACGATGCGGATATAGTTCTTACGCATCTTGCCAGAGAGGTGGGCCAGGATGATGTGTCCGTTTTGGATCTCCACGCGGAACATAGTATTGGGGAGCGATTCACGGACAACGCCTTCCACTTCGATCGTTTCTTCTTTGTCTGCCATAGGGATTTGATTTTAGGGACTCCCGTCCCCAGTGTCAATCGACTGATCCCCTGTTGACTTGTCACGGAGTTGCCTGTATTCTAAAGTCAATCATCTCACTTGAGATAAGGATAAATAGATGAAAGCCCACACCATACTGGAGACTATCGGAAACACGCCTCACGTTCATATCAACAGACTGTTCGGAACGGTACAGGATGTTTGGATCAAACTTGAAAAACAGAATCCAGGTGGAAGCATCAAAGACCGCATTGCCCTTGCCATGCTCGAAGATGCTGAAACTCGAGGCTTTCTCAAACCCGGTACCACGATTATCGAACCAACCTCAGGCAACACGGGTATTGGTCTGGCGCTGGTTGCTGCGGTGAAGGGCTACAAGCTGATCTTGGTCATGCCCGAGTCGATGTCAATGGAACGCAGAAGGCTTATGGCGGCCTATGGCGCCAGTTTTGATCTCACACCCCGTGAAAAGGGCATGAAAGGGGCCATTGCCCGTGCCCAGGAACTCAACCAGCAGATACCGAATTCCTGGGTCCCCCAGCAGTTTGAGAACCCTGCCAATGTCGCAGTTCATCAAAAAACCACTGCTTTGGAAATACTCAAGGACTTTCCCGAAGGAATCGACGTTTTGATCACCGGTGTTGGAACAGGCGGGCATATCACAGGTGTCGCTGAAATTTTGAAGCCGAAGTTTCCCGGCCTTAAGGTGTATGCGGTTGAGCCCGCCGCCAGTCCTGTCATTTCGGGAGGGCAGCCCAGTCCGCACCCCATACAGGGTATCGGTGCCGGTTTCATTCCTGCCAATCTGCATCAGAGCATCCTCGATGGGGTCATCACCGTCACCAAAGAGGAAGCTTTCGAGTACGCCGTCCGGGCGGCCCGTGAAGAGGGCTTGTTCGTGGGGGTTTCCACCGGAGCGTCGCTGGCTGCTGTGGCAAAGAAGCTTCCCGAAATGCGGGCCGGAGCACGGGTTTTGACCTTCAATTATGATACAGGTGAACGCTACCTTTCGGTCGACGGACTGTTCGTGTAAACAGCCCCTTGGCGCAGGCCCCCAGCTTGAGGTACCTTCGAGTTCCAGGGAGGTTCGCATGCCTGTCAAAATTCCCAGCAATCTGCCCGCCAGAGAGCTGCTCGAGAAAGAAAACATCTTTGTGATGTCGGAGCTTCGAGCCGCCCACCAAGATATCCGCCCGTTAAAAATCGCTGTCTTGAACCTGATGCCCACCAAAATACAGACGGAGACCCAAATTCTCCGTCTCTTGGGCAACACCTCGCTGCAAGTGGAAATCTCCTTGCTGCATATGGGCAGTCACGAGTCTCGCAACACTCCGGCAGAACACCTCGAGGCCTTCTATTCCACTTTTGATCAAGTGAAAGCCCGCCGCTTTGACGGGCTTGTCATAACCGGGGCCCCGGTGGAAAATCTTTCTTTCGAGGCCGTGGATTATTGGAAAGAGCTCGAAGACATTCTGAACTGGAGTTCCACCAACGTCTTTTCGACCCTTCACATCTGCTGGGGTGCGCAAGCCGGCCTGTACCACCATTACGGAGTACCAAAGTACCCACTCGAGAAGAAAATGTTTGGTATCTACCGCCATGAGATTCTTGAACCGCAGGAACAGATCGTCAGAGGCTTTGATGAAGATTTTCCAGCGCCACACAGCCGGCATACGGGAATTTTACGGGATGATGTTCTCAATGCCGGTGGGTTGCGGTTGGTCGCCGAAAGTCCCGAAGCTGGGGTCTATCTCGTCGTCAGCGAAGATGGACGCCGCATTTTTGTCACCGGTCATCCCGAGTACGACCGTCTGACACTCAAGGCCGAATACGAACGTGATAAATCGAAAGGCTTAGCCATTGAGGTTCCCAAGGATTATTTTCCTGACGACAATCCTGCGGCCAAGCCAGGGGTAACCTGGAAAAGTCATGCACACCTGCTCTACGCCAACTGGCTTAACTACTACGTCTATCAGCAGACACCCTACGATTTGAATCAATTGTCCTTCGGCGGGGACTGAAGATTTGTCACCAGTACCCGAGGCCAACCTCCAGCTGGTCATGTTTCTCTGCTATTTGACCAATCTTGGGCTTTCCGCATTGCTGGTTTGGTCCGGGCGCCCCTTTCCTGGTGCTTGGTTTTGGGTCTTTGCTCAGGGACTGATGGCCTTCGGCACTTTCTTTGATGCCCTGCCGCATGGGAGCATTGCCGCTTGGTGGCCTTCGGTGATAGGGAACTCTGCTTACGCAGCCTCCAATATTCTTTTTCTCCATTCGGTCTGGGTCTTTCGGTTTCGATCTCCTTTCCCCCGATGGCTCTACGCAATCATTGTCATTGAGTTCCTCACCTTCCTCGTAAGTCTTGAACAGCCCTATTGGATTCGTTCCTGGATTTTCTCCGCCTGGATGACCCTTGGTTCCCTCGCAGTCGGTGCTCTGTTGATCTGGTCGGTCGATAGGAACGACCGGCTTTCCCATTGGATGACGTCCTTGCCCTTTCTGATATTGGGAGGTTCTTCGCTGGTACGACTGGGCATTGTCATGCATCTTGGTCCCTCTGGTGGAATTACCGAACTAACATCCGTGAATGTCGGCTATGTCAGCGGTGCCATTCTGCTGGCCACCATCATCCTCTTTGGCTATTTCATGATGACCAGAACTCGAAGCGAGCAGATCCTCAGCCGAAAGGACAGTGAGATTGAAGTCCAGAACCAGCAGCTGATCGAATCCAACCGAGCCAAAGACCTGTTTTTTTCCATCATCGCCCACGATCTGCGGGGACCTATCAGCGGCTCGGCCCGTTACGTTCGAAAACACCTTCTGGGAAAAATGACAGGACTGGAAGCCAAGTACAAAGAGGTGGAAACTCTCGCCTCGGCCCTGGATAAAACCAACGATTTTCTCGAAAAACTGTTATGGTGGTCTCGTGCTCAGCTTCAAGACTGGGTGCCACGTCGGGTTGCAGTTGACCTTGAGCCTGTGTTCTTACAGACTCTGGCGTTGGTACAAGCCACTGCGGATTTGAAGGGAATCCAAATTGTCCTCCCTCAGCCGCCTCTTCCGTCCCCGTTGGCAGACCCCGAATCGGTGCAGCTGATCCTGGGCAACCTTCTATCTAATGCTGTCAAATTCACCCTGACTGGTAGAACCGTCCGCATCAGCACGACGGTGCAGAATGGTTTCTGTCAGATTATTGTCGAAGATGAGGGTGTGGGGATGGATGCGCCAACCTTGGAACGGCTTTTCCGCATCGAAGATAAACTGACGACCCACGGAACTTCCGGCGAGCGGGGGAGCGGTTTGGGGTTGCTGTTGTCAAAAAGCCTCGCAGAACGCAACAACGGCGGAATCACCATCGAAAGCGAGGCTTGGGTCGGTACCAGAGCGACGCTGAGTTTGCCTATGCCTGCGCAAGGAGAATCGAGTTCAGAACCTCTTTGAGATGGTTCAGTTCATACGGTTTCTGTACGTAAGCATAGGGAGCTGTACGGGTTAGGCGTTCGCCCACCTCTTTTTCGGGATAGGAAGAGATGAATACAATGGGTGTTTTGTAAAATGCACGGATCTGAGAAGCCGCATCGATGCCGTCCCGGAAGCCGTGGAGTTTGATATCCATCAGAACAACGTTGGGCTTGCTCTTGAGAAAGGTGTGAAGAACCATATCTGCATCGGCAAGGATTTCCAGGACAGTGAAGCCAAGATCCACCAAGTCTTCCTTTAGCTCCAAGGCAAGGATGGGTTCATCTTCGACGATCAGAATACGAGCAGTTGTATCCAAGCATTGCCTCTGATCAACTCTATCATGCCCCTAGGCAAGGTTCAACCTTTCCGCCGGAATAAGAGTAATCCCAACATGAACAAAAGTCCGATGGGAACGACCAAAAGGGCATTGGAAAGGCTCCAGCGGTCGGCGAGAGCACCCAGTGCCAATGGAGCAACAAGAATGGCAAGGCCGGCGGCAATCGAGGCAAAAGAGGCGATTTTGGGAGCCTGAGCCTCTGATGTTCCTATAGCGAGAGACAGAGCCAGGGGAAAGAAATTTGCCACTCCCCAGCCGCACAGAAACAAGCCGAGAAAGGCGGTGAACGGGTTCGCCAACGACCAATAGAGAGGAAAGCCAAGGCCTGTTAAGAGCACGGCCGTAAGAAGCAGCTTTTTCTCACCCCATTTTCCTGTGAGCCTGCTGGAAACCCAGCGGCTGGCAAAGGCCGCCAGCTGAAAAGTCCCTGCTCCTGCCGCTGCTAGACCAACTGAGCCCCCAGGGAGTCCCCGAAGGTATTCCGTTGCCCAGAAACCAATGCACCACTCCAAGGCCACCCCAACAAGAATCAGAATCCAGAACCGCGCAAAAGAACGGGGTAAACGCCCCGATTTTTTCTCCACTGAGTGTCGTTCGTGAGAGATCGCCTTGCTGAGAGGGCGAAAACCAAGGAACGCTGTCACAATCAGAGCCAGTAGAAACACGGGCCAGAGGGTTCTCCACCCAGTGCCGGTGACGGTCCCCAGAACCAGGACAAACGGTGCCATAGCACTGGTGAGACTTGCCGTCATGGTGGCTTCCATCAACGCCTTGCCACGATGGGGGCCAGCCAAATCTGAAACAGAAGACTGGATAGCCGCGGTGCTGACAGAACCCGCCACGGCAGCGAAAAAGATTGAAAGCAGACTGACCCAGGGATTGGGAGCCAGAACCAAGGCCGTCAGACCCACCAGAGTACCGATCTGTCCTCCCCAGAGCGCCGCTTGCAAACCCCACCGGCGGATAAAGGCCGGCCCGCCCAATCCCGCAACTATCATACCGATGGCATAGACGCTCATATGGAGCGCTGCCATGGTGTAATCGAGGTGAAACTCGGCCCGGAGAAAGGGTACAGCGGGTCCAATAGCATTTTGGAAAAAGGCGTAGAGCCCCAAAAGGGCGTAAAGCACCCAAAGTGCAGGGGTACGATTGAGGCGGGAATGGGAAGACATGACCGCTATTGTACCGAAGAGGGTATCAAAGGGAAAGGGGGGCGTTTTTTTGCCCCCCCATGCATTATTTAGCTTGGCAGAGGATAACAGCGCAGGTATTGACGATGTCGTCCACGGAGCAACCTCGGCTGAGGTCTGAAACGGGTTTGGCCATGCCCTGGATAAAAGGGCCGTAAGCGTTGGCGTTAGCCAGCCGCTGTACTAACTTGTACCCGATGTTGCCGGCTCCCAAGTCTGGGAAAATCAGAACGTTTGCTTTGCCTGCCACCTCAGACCCGGGGGCCTTTTTCTTGGCTACAGAGTCGACTAAAGCCGCATCGGCCTGCAGTTCACCGTCCACTTTCAAGGCCGGGTCCCGGGTCTTGATCAACTTGACTGCTTCGATCACCTTATCAGCGTCAGCATGGCTGGCCGAGCCCTTGGTACTGAAGCTGAGCATGGCCACCTGGGGTTCGCCGCCGATAAAACTGCGGAAGCTTTGGGCGCTGGCCAGGGCGATCTCAGCCAGTTGCTCGGCGTTGGGATCGGGTATGATGGCACAGTCGCTGAAGATCATCATGCCGTCTTGCCCCCATTTCTTGTCTTGAAGTTCCATAACGAAACAACTGGAGGCGGACTTGACGCCGGGTGCCGTTTTGATAATCTGGAAGGCGGCAGTCAAAACGTTGGCGGTACTGTTGTCGGCTCCGGCTACCATAGCATCGGCATCGCCGCGGCGGACCATCATCGAACCCCAGAACAGAACGTCCTGGATTTTGGCCTTGGCGTCTTCTTGGCTGATACCCTTGGCCTTGCGCAATTCAAAGTACTCGTCGGCATAAGCCGACAGGAGGGGACTGGTGGCCGGCTCGACAACTTTGATTCCGGCTAGACTCACGCCCAGCTCTTTGGCCTTAGCCTCAATGGTAGCAACGGGCCCTAAGAGCGTTACTTCCCGAGCGATCCCCTCGTCCACGAGTTTCCTGGCAGCGGGGATGGTACGGGGTTCGGTTCCTTCAGGGAGGACCAGCCGCCTCTGGAGGGCTTTGGCCTGCGTCTTCATCCGTTCAGTGAATGTCATGAATTTTCTCCTTTTCCAGTCCCATTTTATCACAAAGCTAGCGGCTCTGTCCTTCTTGTTTGCGTTGCCGATTTCAGGATGGGCCCGTGAAATCTCTGTCGATCCCTTCGACACAGAACAATATAGCCGCTGGTTGAAGGTCGTGCCTCTGCCAGTTCGGCAAGAAACCGGTAGAAAGGCAGAACTCTGGGAGGTTGCTGTCGAGGTGCTGGTCGATTGGACGGAACTCGCTGAGGTTGAACGTGTTGCACTGGCCGACCGGTTGAATCTTACCTGGAGACCCTTGGGGCGGACTTGGCGTGCCTGTGAACCTGGCGAAGATGCCCAGATCCGCTTTTCGTTGCATGGACCCAAGGGCGAGGGCTACCAGCTTTCAGTAAGCCCCTCAGGGGTGGCAATCGAAGCTGCCGACGCAGCCGGCCGGTACTATGCGCTGGTCACCCTGGCCCAGCTTCTTCCTCCGCTGGCCCGCTCAGTTGATGTTGTTTCAGTTGCCTGTGGTACCGTGAAAGACAACCCTGCGTACACCTGGCGTGGCTTGATGCTCGATTCCAGCCGCCATTTCCAAAGTGTTGAAACTCTGGAATCCATCCTTGAGCTAATGGCCCTTCATAAGCTGAACCGCTTTCACTGGCACCTTACCGACGATCAGGGCTGGAGGTTGGAAGTCCCTTCCTGGCCCAGATTGACCGAAGTGGGAGCCTGGCGCACCGAAGTCGACGGGTCTGTCTACGGCGGGTTCTATACTCAGGAAGACATCCGGCGGGTGGTGGATTTTGCCGCTCAGCGACAGATTGTGGTTGTCCCTGAGATTGATCTTCCTGGGCACTCCTCGGCGGCGCTGGCTGCATATCCGGAGCTCTCGGCCACAGGTCTGGGTCGTGAGGTACCCCTGGATTGGGGTGTGGCCGACGGGGTTCTTTCGATCGGCCGGAGCTCGGTAGCACGGTTTACGGCTGACGTCTTGACCACCTTGGTCGATCTGTTTCCAGGACCTTGGATCCATTGGGGAGGTGATGAGGTATACCGAACCCCGTGGATGAAAAACAAAGAGAGTCTGGCCTGGATGAAAACTGTCAAGGCTCAGACTGCCGACCAAGCTCTGGCTGCCTTCTGGGCAGATCTTGCCGCCCGGACACTTAAGGCCGGAAAAATTCCCGTGGGTTGGGACGATGTGGTGGTTGGCCCCCTGCCGGCGGGTACCGTGATCCAATGGTGGGACGATCCCAAGCGTGGTCTGGCAGCCTTGAAAAAGGGTCACCCCGTCATCGCCTCCTGGAAAGAAACCACCTACCTTGACTATCCGGAACTTGACAGCGACGGTGATAGAGCCTGGTGGATGCCGGCGCAGACCTTGGCAACGGTTGCCAAACAGCCTTTTTGGCCTCCGGGAACCGATGTCAAGGCCCGGCCCCTGATTCAGGGCCTGGAAGCAACCTTGTGGTCGGAACGGGTGACGGAAGGCAAGTGGGGCCGCAAGCTTTTTCCAAGGCTCGCGCTTGTGGCTGAGTTGGCCTGGAGGGGAACCCCCGGCGGGGTCCCTGGTTGGCCATCCCGCCTCGAAGATCACCGCATCCGCCTCGAGGCTTGGGGAGTTGGCATGCCACCCGCCCTCCGGTAGAATGGCGCCCATGAATGTGGGTGTCTACGGCCTGGGCCGTTTTGGAGCCTTTTGGGCTGACCTTCTCTCCCGTCACTTTTCCGTCACCGCATGGTCACGGAATCCCGATCGGCCTGTTCCTGAGGGCGTACGCCGGGTTTCTCTTACAGAATTGTTTGAGGCTGACGTGGTTTGGCTCTGTCCGGCCATCAGTTCAATGGAAGAGGTTCTGACAGAAATTGCGCCATTGGTGCGTCCTGATCAGGTCATTGCCGACACTTGTTCCGTCAAAATTGTTCCGGCCCGGCTCATGGAAGAAAAGCTTCCAGCCTATGCGCGGTTGCTTGCGACTCATCCGATGTTTGGTCCCGATTCCGCGAAAGCAGGACTGACGGGGCTTCCCATCGTCCTCTACGACTTGCGTGGCGCTTCCGAGCCGCTTCAATTTTGGGACCATGCCTTCTCGTCGATGGGAATGAACGTTCTTCAGATGACACCGGAAGAGCACGACAGGGCTGCCGCCTACACTCAGGGTGTGACCCATTATCTGGGACGAGTTCTCGATGATATGGGGCTGCGTTCCCACCCCATTGCCACCAAGGGCTATCAGCGTCTGTTGGACCTGGTGCAGCAAACGTGCAATGACCCGTTTCAGCTGTTTCTCGACATGCAACATTACAATCCCCACACCCCGGCCATGCGGGCTGACCTAAGGGCGTCGCTCGACAGAATTTCTGCCCGCCTTGACACCCCCGAAGGGGGCCGGTAGGATTGCTCCATGTCCGAAATTCACCGTCGGGGAATCGACGTCCGCGAGCTTGATACCGTCCTTGCCGAAGACTTCGAGTTTGAAGGCGAAATGGAGTTCTCCAAGCCCTTGATGTTGAAGGGAAAGTTTCGGGGAGAAGTTCGGGCTACCAGCGATTTTATTGTGGCGGAAGGCTCTGTGGTGGAAGCCCGGATCGAGGGCCGAGTTATCGACATCCGCGGAAAAGTCGTGGGAAACATCGAAGCCACCGAACGGATCGATCTGATGCCGACAGCCCGCGTTCGGGGAGATCTCACTGCCCCACAGGTCGTGATCGAAGCCGGAGCGCGGTTCAACGGTCTATGCACCATGTATGAGGGAGATGAAGTGTGATCCACCGCAGCCTGTTCATTGTGACGTTCGCCATCCTGGCTACCGTGGCTTCGGCCCAGCAGAAGGACGCTCTGGAGGCGTATAAGTCCGGTCGTTATGCCGATGCCGTGGCCATCACCCAGGAAGAGCTGAAGACCAGCCCCAACAATATGGATTCGTATGTCGTCCAAGCCTGGTCGCTTCAGAAACTGGAAAAGCACCAGGAAGCTCTGAATTCCGCCCAGCAGGCTTTGAAGTTCAATGCTTATGACTTTCGGCTGATTGAGATTGTCGGAGAGACTTCTTTTTATCTTGGGAAAAATCTGGAAGCGCTGAAGGCTTTCGAGCAGTACGTCGTTCTGGCACCATCCGGTGACAGGATTGAGAAAGCGTATTATTTCATGGGTGAGATTTACCTTCAGCTTGGTCAATACAACCGTGCGGATATCTCGCTGACCACAGCCGTCTACCATGCTCCCCAAACGGCGGCTTGGTGGTCCCGGCTTGGTTATGCCCGCATGCTGGCCAAGGACTACCCCTCGGCCAAAAAGGCCTATGATGAAGCTTTGCGGCAAAACCCCGGCTTGAGTGAAGCTGCGCGGGGAAAACAGCAGGTGGAAGGGTTGATGACAAAGGCAACTGCAACCAACTAAAAAAAAACCGTCTGAAAAGACGGTTTTTTTTTGCAGCAAGAACAAGACTGGAGCCAAGGAGGAACCCTATGATTGACCAAACCATCAAAGACCTTGAGTTCCGAATCCAGAACGCTCCGACGTTGACCTCCACCCAGAGGCGAGATCTGCAAACTTTGGTTGAAACTCTGCGGCAAGAAGTGGTCGAATTGGCCAAGACCCACCCAGTGGAAGCCAACAACATCACCTTGGCGAGTCTTCGGGCTTCTGTTAAGCGATTCGAAAAGACCCACCCGGTTCTGACCCAGACGGTCAACAATCTTGCCACGTACTTTTCTAACTTGGGCATATAAAAAAAACCGCCTTGAGGCGGTTTTTTATGGACGATACAAGAGTCGAACTTGTGACTTCTACCGTGTGAAGGTAGCACTCTAACCACTGAGTTAATCGTCCGTGCAGACAGAAAAATAGCGGATGGTGCTTGAAAAGTCAAGGTCGATCCGCTACCTTGCCGACATGAATTTCTGGCAGCTGCTTCCTCGTCCTTTTGCTGTCCTGGCACCTATGGAAGATGTCACGGACTGGGTGTACCGCAAGCTGGTCTGTGACCATGGTGAGCCAGACGTACTGATGACAGAGTTCACCTCGGCAGCCATTTTATGTTCCAACCAGCCACAGCGTGCAATGGAACGGCTGATGGTCTATGAAGGGGAGTTTGCCCGTCGTCCCTTGGTGGCGCAAATCTGGGGGGCCGACCCTACACAGATGGAGAAGGCAGCGAAGCTCTGCTCTCAGCTTGGGTTTGCTGGAATCGACATCAATATGGGTTGCCCTGTCAAAAAGATCAGCAAGAAAGGGGCGTGCTCCGCCTTGATCCGGTTTCCCAGTTTGGCGGGCGAACTCATTCAAGCGGTCAAGCAGGGGTCTCAAGGCAAGCCGGTCAGTGTGAAGACTCGTATTGGTTGGGCTCAGCCCGAGACAGAAGTCTGGTGCGGGCATTTGCTGGGGCAGAACCTGGCCGCGCTGACGGTTCATGGACGCACAGTGGCGCAGAAGTCTGAGGGGAAAGCCGACTGGGTTGAAATCGGCAAGGTGACAGCCTTGAGAAACCAGATATCTCCGTCAACCCTGGTTATTGGCAACGGTGACGTCACCCGGGCCGGGGCGGAGGGTCTGCGCCGACTTTCGGGTGTTGATGGCTTGATGGTAGGTAGGGGCGTGTTTTCTGATCTGGGAATTTTCCGTCAGGATGGTTATCACTGTTACACAGACTGGCCCGAGTCGGTCAAACTCTCGCTTCTGGAACGGCATGTGACCGATCACCGCAATGCCTGGCAGGGAAAAAAAGATTATGAGAAGTTGAAGAAGTTTTTCAAGAATTACACCGCAGGTTTTGAAGGAGCACTCGAACTCCGCCAGCGCCTTATGGACACTCACGACCACGCGGGGAGTCTAGCCGTTCTGAATCAGTGGCGTGGTGCTCGCCGCTTGTAGTCTTTCACAACCGTCTGATAGAGACTTTCAAGGCGCTGTCCCATGCGCTGAGCCGTCCAGTTTCTTGCATAGGACCAAGCCTCGGCTGATTTGGTTGCATAAAGGGCTGAATCGCTCAGCAGTCGGACCACCGCCGCGCTGAACACTTGAGGGTCTTCGTCGACCATATAGCCGCCGTTGTCCCCTGCCATCACTTCTTTTGTTCCCATTTTTCCCACCGCCACAGCGGGAGTCCCGCACATCATAGCTTCGATGGTCACCAGTCCCTGTGTTTCGGTAATGGAGGCAAATGTGAAGACATCGGCCAAGGAATACAGGTGTTTCAACTGCGGACGTTCGACGTAGCCGAGGCAAACCACCGAATCCTGCAAGCCCCGCTGGAACACTTCCGCCTCGAACCCCTCCCGGTACGGTCCGTTTCCTGTCACAAGAAGCACCACATCAGGTACTTCCTGGCGGGTCAACGTCAGCATATCCAGCAGAAAATCCATGTTTTTTTCTTTTGCGACACGACCAACGTACAGAAGGATTTTCCGGCCTCTCAGCTGGGGAAACCGGTGGAACCAAGCTGAATTCCGGCGTTCTTGGGCTCTGTCGACTCCTTGAAACTCTTCTTCCGGAATTCCCGTGGGGACCACCGTGATGGGGCAGGTGATACCGTAGGATTCCAACAGAGTCTTCATCATTTCGGTAGGAGCAACGACGGCGTCGGCATTGTTGAAAAGTTTGTACGTCATCCAGCGGGCAAATGCCCGGGAAATGCTCTGGGGAAGGTAGGGGAAATAGATGGTGGCGTACTGCTCGAAGAGCGTATGACAGGTCTGCACTACAGGGATGCTGCGGTGTCGGGCGTAGACCTTGACCATCATGTTGAGACTGAACTCCGTCTGAACGTGGATGATGTCGGGCTTGAACTGATCAATCTGACGAAAGAAACGGCCACGCTGCATCGGAAAGGGAAGGCGGTCCTCCCTGCTCACGACGAGGCTGAAAGACCGCAGACGATGGACTTCGCCCGCCGGTTCGCCAGAATGACCAGGTCCCCCGACTGCTGGGTACGCTGGAGCCCATATGGCGACTTTGTGCCCCAATTTCCTCAACTCGTTCATAAAAATGGTGGTGGAAACTGTAACGCCATTGATCCGTGGCCAATAGACGTCCGAGGTGAATGCGACCTTCATGTGGGCGGCATCATACCATAGACAGGCTTGTACCATCAACTGTGGAGAGTTTGACTGTCTTGATAGAGGGAGCCATTATAGAGTTAAATAGTTAGTATGACCAAAGATATTTCCCTGTTATGGATCGGTTTGGATGTCGGATCGACCACCGTCAAAGTCGCTGTTCTTGATCCATCCACCAAGGATCTCCTGTATTGGGATTACCAGCGGCACCACGCTGATCAGGCAGGCGTCGTCGCTTCTTTACTTGGCACCGTCCATCAGAAGTTTCCTGGTTATGGCTTCAGGGTGGCAATCTGCGGGTCGGGCGGGGAACCCTTTGCCAAAGTCACCGGGGCTTTTTTTATTCAGGAAGTTGTTGCCAACTCGATAGCCATCAAGGATTTATACCCCGGAGTCAGGGCCGCCATCGAACTGGGAGGACAGGATGCCAAGGTTATTTTCTTTCGGGTAGATGATAAAACAGGTGCCCATATCACGTCTGATATGCGTATGAACGGTTCTTGTGCCGGTGGCACGGGGGCCTTTGTTGACCAGATTGCCGAGCTGCTCAATGTGAAAACAGAAGACTTTGATGCGCTAGCGGCTCAGGGAACAACCGTCTATAACATTTCCGGCCGCTGTGGCGTCTTCGCCAAAACCGATATTCAACCTTTGCTCAATCAAGGGGTGTCGCGGGCTGATCTCGCCCTATCGTGCTTTCACGCCATTGCCAAGCAGACTATCGGCGGTTTGGCCCAGGGCATGGACATCCATCCTCCTGTGATCTTTGAGGGTGGTCCGCTCACGTTCAATCCGGTTCTGGTACGGGTCTTCAAAGAAAAGCTCAATCTGAACGACACCCAGGTTGTCGAGGCGGAACATCCGGAAGTCATCGTTGCCATGGGGGCCGCCCTTTCCACCCAGGTGTTGTTCGGACAAAAGCCCAGCACCTATCGCGGCCACGAAAGCCTCGTCGATCTCAGCCGTTTTCAGCAGGGATCGATTTTCATGCTCAATTCGGGGTCAGCCAAGTTTTTCGAAACTCCCCAGGACAAAGAATCCTTTCATACCCGTTTTCCCCGGGAATCGTGGAGCCCGCAATCCATCCTCAAGGGTTCCACGACCCGGGCTTACCTGGGGATTGACGGCGGATCGACCACCACCAAATTCGTGGTCATGGCCGAGGACGGCACCCTCCTAGACAAGTTCTATACCAACAATCAAGGTGATCCGCTGCGGATTTTGAAAGAAGCGCTGCTGAGCTTGAGGCAGCGTTACCGGGACGCTGGTGCCACCCTGGAAATTATCGCCTGCGGAACCACCGGGTACGCCGAGAATCTGTTCGCCACGGCTTTGAAGGCCGATTTTCATACCGTTGAGACGGTAAGCCACGCCGAAGCTTCCAAGACCATTGACCCCAATGTCAGCTTCATTTTGGATGTCGGCGGGCAAGACATGAAGGCTATCTTCGTCCGTGAAGGGGTGGTCACCGGCATTGTCCTCAATGAGGCCTGTTCTGCTGGATGCGGCAGTTTTCTCGAGACTTATGCCAAGAGTTTGAAAATCCCCGTCCAGGAAGTCGCGGAACTGTCATTCTCAGGCGAAAACCCTTCCAAGCTGGGAAGCCGGTGCACGGTTTTCATGAATTCCTCCATTATTACCGAGCAGAAAACCGGAAAAACCACCGCCGAAATCATGGGGGGGCTGTGCCGTTCGATTGTCGAGAACGTGTTCACCAAGGTCGTACGGATTTCCAATCTCGATGCCTTGGGAAACACCATCATTGTGCAGGGTGGAACGTTCAAAAATGACGCGGTTTTGCGGGCCTTCGAACAATACACCGACAAGAAGGTTATCCGGCCCGAGTTTCCCGGAGAAATGGGTGCTATCGGTATAGCACTTCTGACCCGCAAATATGTCGCCGAGACGGTTACGCGGGAAGGGAGCTTCACCTCCCGGTTCATCGGACTGGACCTTCTGGAAGAATTCACATACACAACGCAAACAGGAAATATCTGCCGGTTTTGTACCAACAACTGCAATAGAACTGTTATCACCTTTGGTGACGGCACCCACTTTATCACTGGAAACCGCTGTGAAAAAGGTACGATTCTCGGTGACCCCAAGGATGGCGAGACGAAGACGGCCCTGATGAAAGCCATACACCAGATGGACGCTGTTCCCGACATGATGAAGGTGCATCGGGAGGTCCTGACCAAGGATTACCCGGTGGTCTCTGCGGGAAGCAAATTGGGAATCATCATCGGTATCCCGCAAACACTCGAGTTCTGGACTTCTCTGCCATTTTGGAAGGCCATCTTTACTTCGTTGGGAGCCAAGGTCCGCATCAGCAAGAAATCCAGCTATCCACTTTTTGAGAAAGGGCTGGCCAACGTTCCTTCTGATACGGTTTGTTTTCCGGCCAAGCTGGCCCATGGGCATATTCAGGACCTGATCGAACAGGGTGTCGACCGGATTTTCATGCCCATGATGGTCAATATGCCAGTGGAACACCAGGGGACCAAGGCCAGTTTTATGTGCCCTCTGATTCAGGGGTATCCCGAAGTGATCGACAAGTCTGACGAGCCGACCTCGCGCTTTGGAATTCCCTTTGATCACCCGATTTTCTACTGGCACGACTATACTTTCAAGGAAAAACAGGTTGTGCAGTATCTTGTCGACACATATGCAATTACGGCGGCCACAGCCCGCCGGGCGTACCAGGAAGGCGAGCGTGTTTCCGGCTTAGCTGCTCAGGAACAGCTTGATGCCGGACAAGCCGTGCTGGACAAAATCGTCGGAACCAAGGATTTTGCCGTTATTTTGTCTGGACGGCCGTACCACTCGGATGAGCTGATCAACCATCAGCTTTCTCAACACTTCACCAAATTGGGTGTGCCTGTTTTGACACTCGACAGTGTTCCTGAAATTCACGGCCACAATATTACTTCCAGCCGTATGAGTGCTTACAATGCCTACCACACCCGTATGATCAGCGCGGCATTTCATGCGGCCAAGAATCCCCACCTCGAGCTGGTCCAAATTGTGAGCTTTGGTTGCGGGCATGATGCCATTATTTCCGATGAAATGGCTCGAATCCTTCGCGAAAAAAGCAACAAAGAAATGCTGGTGCTGAAGTTGGACGAGGGCGAGAATGAAGGACCCCTCTCGATCCGTGTGAAGTCGTTTATCGAAACCGTCCGGATCAAGCGGAAGTTACAGCTCAAGCCCCAAGAGCACAAGACGCTCGGCGATCCGTATGCCGTGAAATTCACGAAACTGAGCCGCAATAAGACGATTCTGATTCCCAACCTTTCCGCTGCATTCGGAAAGGTCATCGCGGCGGTGGTTCAGTCGGAGGGCTATCAGACCTATTCCATGCCTCTGGCTGACGAACGTGCGATCGAACTGGGAAAAAAATATGTTCACAACGACATTTGTTTTCCGGCGCAGATCAACATCGGTGAAATTCTGCGGACGCTGGAGTCTGGTGCGGTCGACCCCAAAAATGCCATCGCAGGGTTGGCCAACAACTGCAAGGACTGTCGGGCCGGTCACTACATGATGCTGGCGCGAAAAGCGTTGGATGAAGCCGGTTATCAAGATATGGCCCTGATCACCACCGGTGAGGATGACAAGAACGCCCACCCCGGTTTCACCTTGGGAGTCATGTTCCAGGTACGGATGATCATGGGCCTGGCGATGATCGACGCTATTGAAAGCATGGTCCGTGCTGTACGGCCTTACGAACGGAATGCCGGTGAAACCGACCGTGTCCAGGCGGTCTGTCTTGACCGGGCCTGTCAGGCCGTTGCCAAGGGAATGCGGGAATGCAAGCAGGCTATCCGTTTTGCGGTGGCGCAGTTCAATGCCATCCCTTCGGACCGTACGGTGCGCAAGCCCCGGGTAGGAATTCTGGGCGAGGTACTGCTCAACTTTCACCCCAGTTCCAACGGCAATGTGGAAAAATATCTGGAGCACCATGGTATGGAAGTGATTCAACCCGCCTTGTCAGACTTCTTTCGGCGGGACTTCTTTATCAACTTGAAGAAAGGAAAGCGGGACCTGCTGGCCAACAAGTTCGTTACCACCCTGGTGTCAGGTGTCGCTGATCATTTGTTCATCCGTATCGGTGAATCCATGACGCAGATTATGGAAGGGTTCAAGTACCGCCGCGACCACTTCGATCTGAAGGAACTGTCTCTCAACGTCAAAGGACTCATCGATGAAACCTATATGCCAGGAGAAGGTTGGCTGATGGCCGGCGAAATCATCGAACTGTCCAAGGAAGGCGTCAACAGTTTTGTGATTCTCAATCCCTTCGGCTGCATTCCCAACCATGTAACGGGACGTGGGTTCATGAAGCCGCTCAAAAAACGATTGCCCCACATTCAGATGCTGTCACTGGATTTTGATCCCGACACAGCTTTTGGCAATGTCGAAAACAGGTTGCAGATGCTGGTCATTACCGCCCGTGAGCTTGAAGCCCGAAATCTTACGCCTTCGGAAGCAGTACCTGGGTGAAGAAATCGAAATAGGTAATGATAAGCACAATAACGATTTGGACGAGGATAAATGGAAACACGTCCTTATAAATCTTTACCATCGGCCTGTTGAAGCGGTAGGAAGCCAGAAAGAGGTCCATCCCTACTGGAGGCGTGATGAACCCCACTGACAAATTGGCTAAAAAAATGATGGCCAGATGGGCTTCATTGATACCGAAACTTTGCGCTACGGGAACCAGAAGGGGAACCAGGAGGGTGATGGCTGTGAAAATATCAACCAGGCAGCCCACCCCCAGGAGCATCACGTTCAGTGCCAACAAGAAAAGCCACTTATTGCCGATGTGAGTCTGCGCCCATTCCGTGAGCATCTGCGGAAACCCGATATCAACAAAATAGTAGCTCATGCCCCGGGCAAACATCAGAATGGCGAGAACCCCTCCGATGATAGCCAGACTCTGCGCGGAAATTGATAGAAGCTTGCGAAAGTCGACTTCCTTTTTGATGACCGTCTCGACGAATAACGCATAGACTGCTGAGAAGGCAGCCGTTTCCACCAGGCTCATTAGGCCGCTGAAGTATAACCACACAATCAAAACCGGGAGCATCAGCTCCCAGAAACTATCCTGGAAGGCTTCCCAGGTCTCCCTGCTGGTCATGGGAGCCTCCACAGGCCCTGTCGCGACGGGGAGCATTGCCCTGTTGCGTCGGGAAAGGAAAAAGCCCACGAGAACCATGCCAATGACAAAAAGAAGTCCTGGAAGCAAACCTGCTAAAAAGAGATTCAGGATGGAATAACCGGCAACGGATCCATAAATAATGATGGCGAGACTGGGGGGGAACAATAGACCTATGGCTCCGCTGGAAGTAATGATTCCCACCGAAAAACTCTCGGTATTGCCGCCGGAGTTCTTGAGGATGCTTAAGAGCAGTGCTCCCAACGCCAGAATTGTAATCCCATTGGCCCCGGTAAACGTGGTGAAGAAGGCTGAGACCACCACTGTGATGATGATGGTTCCACCGGACATTCTTCCGAACAGACCCTTGAAGAGCCGCACAAACCGCGATGCTGCATTGCTTTCCGACAGCAGGAACCCTGTGAGGGTGAACAGCGCGATCGAGGGGACAGCACTGCCCCCGGCCATCAGTTGATACCCCTCAGAAAGGACTACGGATGCGCCGTCACCTTGGGTGGCAAACAAAAAGGAAGCAATTCCACCCAAGACCATGAAAAGAGGGGCACCGAGAAAGGCGCTGAAAATGAGCAGGGCCACGGCAGGCCCCATCAGGAGTTCCATGACCGGGATGTATGCATCCGCCCAGACCTGCAGCCAGGGGACTATGTCATTGTTGTTGGCAAGCTGAGCCAGTGAGTTGAACGCTGGAATTCCCAAGGGTACGGAGAGAGCTAATCCTACAAAGTAGATGCTGAAGGCTAGCTTTCCGCCGGTACGGGGGTACGAACGCCAGACCACGAGAAACAGTCCCACAGGATACATGATCAGGAAAACGATGCGCGGAATAAACCACACCGAGTCGGCCAGATCAAAGGCGACGAGGATAAAATTGATCGATCCAAGGAAGAACGTCCCGGCCATAACGCCCGTCACCAGCGCGACGACCGTACTGGATGCCGTGCCGATCCAATCCTTGCGTTCCTTCAGGCCAAAACTAATGGCCAAGTGCCGATCCGCCTTGGCCGTCAGGGCAAAACCTATAAAGGTCAGCGGCAAAACCAGCTGACTCTGAATGGCAACCGCATAAGGAATTGTCTCGGAAAACAGCCAGCGAACCAGAGCTGCCGCCACGGGCAAAAACGCTAGTATCAGCAGGACAACCGTCCCGGATCCTCGCTCCAAGCGGTCTAGGAATTTGACAACAGGATGCTTAGGTTGAATCTCCTGGGAGTGGAGGTCCATGCTATTTCTTGGTTCCGGGGAACGTCTTTAAAATCGCCCTGGCCTTATCGAGAGTCGCCTTGTCGAAAGCCGATTCGGCCATGAGGGGCAGTGCCTTGGCCATTTCAGCATCCCAGAGCTTCAATTCTTCCGTGGTCGGCACAACCCGGATCAGGCCGTACTTGACCATGGTCTCAATGGCTTCGTTTTCCAATTTGTCGATGGCTGAATTCATTTCCTTGGAGGCCAGTTCCTTCGCAACTTTCAACATTTCCGCCCGGTACTCCTCGGGAACCTTATTCCAGGCCTTCTCATCGATCACAATGGCCCCGATAAAGGGGGAAATCTTTAGGTCCAACATGTGGTTTGCAATACCGAACCACTGCAGAGGTCCGACCAGGAGCGGTGAGCTGAAGGTGGAGTCGCATAACCCCGTGTTCAAGGCCGAGAGGCTTTCGCTGACTTCAACAGGAACAACATTGAACTTCATTTTCTTGAAGCCTTCAAAGAAGTCCTTTTCGGTTCCGCTGACTCCCAGTTTTCGCACTGACATCTGGGCCGGGGTTCGAATCAATTCCGATTTGGAGAAAAACCGCAACCAGCCGGCCCGGCTGTAGGCTACAGGGACAAAGTTCTTATCGGTAAGCATTTTGTCGAATTCAGGAATCATCCCCTGAAGCACATAGTCCAACTCATCGTTGTCGCGCAGCAGATAAGGAGCCGTCAGAATATTGGTCCGGCGGTCGATAAAACTGAGCCCCATCTGACTCAACATGGCGCCCTGCAGCTGCCCCAAACGCATCTTGCGCACAATGTCGAATTCTTCGCCGGCAACTCCACTGAAGAACATCACCAGCTTCACCTTGCCCTTGGTGATTCGTGACCATTCCTTGGCAAGCTTGTTCAGCGCATCACCGTAGGGTGATTTTTCCGGGGCAATGCTGGCGATTTTCAAGGTAATCGTCTGGGCAGAAACCGGGGTAGCAAACACAAGGGCAGCCAGGACCGTCACGAAGAGGCCGGCACGGCAGTTGAATCGGATCAGCATGAAAATCCTCCGGGGACGAATCATTCGATAAACAGGTCGTCGAGTTGAGCCAGATACCAGCGCGCCCTCTCCTGGTTGAGAAGAGTAACAAGTGTGGCGTCGGGATCAGCTTCGGCATCAACGTTCAAGACCTGTTTCAGCATCTCGACAAAATGGGTTTTATTCTGTTTAGGAAGGTCGATGGAAGTGGCCCGGGCCAGGAAGGCACCGGTGGCCTTCCCATCGGTTTTGGCAAGGGCCCGGTCATAATGGACAAGAGCTTGGGCCGGGTCACCGCCCAACTCGGCGGGAAGGGACGAATACACCGATACAAACAGCTCGTCGAGGGTCGCTTTCTGAAAGTCGGGGTCCAGCTCGTAAGCTCGGACCAATAGTTTCATAACCTTGGGAACCGGTGTGGAGAGATTCAAGTCCATTGGCTCAATGGAAAAAGCGGCCATGTGACCGGCTGAGAACCAATAGAGAGAAGAGACATCAGCTTTCTTGAACCGTGGAAGAAAAGCCTGGTATTTTGCCGTATCGCGACCTTCCCAGGCGAATGTAAACCCGGGATACTTCAGCTCAAGAGCCTTCAGAACAAAGTCGCGGCCACGCAAATACAGATTGACAGCCCGTTTTTGGGCAGCCTGTTTTTCATCAAAACGATCAAGGCCAAAATAATCGGCAGGACCGGCCACGAAGGCATTGGCGTACATCACATAAAGCATACCGACTGACCGCGACATTCCTACGTGGGTAGGGTTTGCCGACGAAAGAGATTCATACATTTTGATGGCAAAGGGGAGGGCATCGCCAACCAGCTTCGGGTCATTATCTCCCGTAAAAACGGTGTTGGAGCCTTCAGCGCTCAAGGTGTCCCCAACAATATTCAAGGCTACCTTGTCAAAAGAAACACATCCGGACAGGGTAAGGAGGACGACCAACGATGCCGTACTCCTCGCCAGGATTTTCTTATTCATTTAGGAGTGATAACGAAATCATCGTTTCCCTGTCAAGCCTAAGGAGAAACCAGAAGGTCGCCGATTTCCTCCAGGGAATGAACTTTGCACGTTGCACTGATGTGGTCGGCACCGTCGTTATCTTCGTGGTCAACCATAGCCATGTGGATGGAAAGCATACCGTACCGGTTTGCCATTTCGATGTCTTGGGTCAGTCTGTCGCCAATCATCAGACACTCACGTGCCTTATAACCAGTTTCACGTTCGACGGCTCTCATAAAGGCTTCGTGGGGTTTTCGGTAGCCGACTTCGGAAGAGACGATGATCTTGTCGAAGAACCCTGCCAAGCCGGTTTTCTCGCAAATTTTTTCCACGAGAACCCGGGAAACGTTGTTGGAGAGGAGGTACAGGGGGTAACGGCCTTTAAGCAGGGCCAGCAGTTTGGGGGCTCCTTCAAAAGGAAGCGTGATGTCAAGTTCTGGTCTGATGAATTGGAACTCCACTTCTTTCCAGTCGGCTTCTGTCAGGTTCCGTGTCTTGAGCCACCCTTCCAGTTTTGAATTGACCTTTGCTTGAGCTGCCAAAAACTCCTGTACCTGACCCCGGATCTCGTATTCTCGAAGAGTAACTTTCGCATCCTTGCGCAGGCGGACCTTCTCAGCGATAAAGGCTTTGACCAGTGTGTCGGTTTCTTCGGGAGAAAACGCCTTATCCGCTCCTATGGAAGCCAGCACATTGCGAATGCCCGCGATATTGACGGCATCCCACCGGTCACCGATCGGGATATCGCAAAGTGTGCCCGCCAAATCAAAGCACAAAGCCTTGGCGTTCCGGAGTTTTTCTCTCATCAGGGCGGTTGTTTCGGTAGACATTATGCTGATCATCTCCTTCAGGTCAAAGGTACAGGGCGGAACTTCGACTTGAGCCAGTACTTGCGTATACGAGGGCTTTCCTTCGGTAGGACTGGTCAGCATACCTTTCAAAAGATTCAAGGCATCCTCTGTTGTTTTGGGCCACCATCCGAAACCGTGCTCAACGATCCATCGGGCGCAGTGACGTTCGTTGGCCATGGCCTTGAGAACGAGGAACGGACGCTTCAAAAACAAGGACTCAAACACAATATTGAGTCCCGATTTGCCCGCCGAAAGGTCGCTGCAATACAGATAATCCTGCAGGTTGGTGGTGAATCCCTTCACAGTCATCGAGAGCTCGGGATGGGCAGCTTTGTAGGCTTCAAGTTCACCCTTGAGTGCTTCATTCTTTCCGCAGATTGCGACGACCTGCACGGGCAAACCTGTCTCGGCAATTCGCTTGACCAGACTCCATTCACCCACGCCTTCACCACCGAAGGTCAGAAGGAGAGTGAACTGATCTTTCAAGCCCAGCACGGCCCGTTCGTGAGCCTTGGTACCGAAGGCCTTGCGGTATTTCGGATCGATGGGAAACCCCGACAGATGCGTTGTCTTCGGGTTCAAACCCCGGGCAATCATCTGATTTCTTCCGACTTCCGTTGACACAAAATAGCCGTTGACCTTCCGGTTGTTGTAGGAGTTGTGAAACAGAATGACTTCGGAGTTATAGGCATAGACAGGAATGGCCTGGTTCCCCATTTTGGGCACGACTCTCTCCAGCACGTAGGTTCCGACAAAATGGGTGCAGACAACAAAGTCCGGATTCTGAGCTTTGAGATACGCGCGCAACCGTTTTCCAAAGAACCACGGTGTCCAGAAGGACTCCAGGTGGTACAGGAAGGTATTGCTGAAGAAAAACAGGAGTATGAAGAGGAACTCGTTGGAAAGAAACATCCTCCAGGTATTAATCAGAAAGCGATCGAAACCATGACCGCCGATCGCCTTAAAAAAATCCACCGCTTCGGCATCAATACCAGCGGACGTCAAATCTCTTGCAATGGAAACAGCCGGGGATTTGAACCCATTCCCGGTCTCGGTGTAGAAGACAAGCGCTTTCATCCCGCCCACACTATCATGCTTCTTTTCTGAGGGCAATGGACTTTTTCAGGGGAGCAGATTAAAGTTTTCGCTATGGAAACCCTGCCCCACAACCGGCGTACCAGCGGACGAAAAATCCTTCTTCAGGAGCGGAAAAAGCTTAAGAACCAGATCATCGACAACATCAAGCTGACTTTGAACATCATCCATTACTATTTGGATTACTATGTTCTCAACAGCCTCCAAAAGGATGAAGTCCACAACGATTTGGGTGCTAGTTTCACAACCGTGACCCGAAGTCGCGGGCGGATTCGGAAGGCCGCCCATGCTGCAGGTGAGGAAAAACTGCGGGATGAGATCAGCTGGATGCTTCTGTTTAAAGACATGTCGATCAGCCGTTTTTTTCCAAAAATCCATTCCCACAGCCTAGAACCGGGCAATGTCCATTATGTGATGAAGTATTACAATTACCCGAATCTGAGACGCATTATCCTGAGCGGGGCCAATGCCCCGTTCTTTATCCGGCTGCGGCTGCACTACCTTCTGGTTGTTCTCAAGGATGAACTGTGGACAGAAGCCAACTCGTCACCCGTCCCACCCGACTTTCCCCAGTCAGAACATTTCGTCAAATATGACAAACGAAGGGCGCAGCTGCTGGAAATGGCTCCTTGGTTCCAGCCTTGGCTGACCAGTCCACGACTGAGGCTGAATGGCAAGGACTATATCAACGCAGAAGTGATTCTCAATGCTGTCCGTTCCGATTCCCGGCTCCTAGCCACCTTGACGCCTCCCAAACTCTATTATTCCCATGGAGACATCCACTCGAACAACATTTTGTGCGGGGTCTGGTGGGGAAACATGATCCTCATCGACTGCCGTGGAAAGTCAAGCACCGGCACCCTGTACTTTGATATGGCCTATGACATCGCCAAGCTGTTCCACGATTTCCGCAGTCTCTATTCGCTCATTGAACGACATAACTATTCCATCTTTCCCATGTCAGCGGCTGATGCCAACAGTCCCTGGCCGACTGTGGAATATCGCATCCTCGATGAACGGGGCACCCGGAATTTCCATGCCTACTATGACTATATCCGTGCCATCCTCGAGGAGGAGTACACGGGTTACGGCAATCTGATGGAGCGGGCCGATTTCATCGAAGCCATGTTGTATTTGACCATGATCCCGCTTCACCTGAAAACCAAGGACGAAGCGCTGATGTGCTGGGTAACCGGAGTCGTCCGGCTCAATGAATGGATGGAGACCTACCACCCTGAACTCAAGGAGTCGCTCACATGAAAGCTGTTATCCTCGCAGCAGGGAAGGGAACCCGCCTTCTTCCGTATTCTAATATCATTCCCAAACCTCTGATGCCCATCAGCAAAGATGCTTCCGGTGCGTTTGTACCCATCATCGATCAGTTGATTCTTCAAATTCGGAATGCGGGAGTCAGCGAAATCGTAGTGGTTGTGAACTACAAAGCTGAATTGATCCTGCAGCATTTGCAGGACGGAGCCCGGCTTGGGGTCAAAATCGCCTATGTCTATCAGGGAGAACTCGATGGAAATGCCGGAGCGTTCTACAGGGCCCAACACCTGGTTGCCGGTGATGATGTCATTGTCACCGATTCGGACAATTTTCTGAGCGATGATCGGGTGTTCGCCGATATGGTTGCTCAGCACAGGGCCACGGGGGCCGCAGTGACTTCGGGAGTCTGCCGAGTGTCCAACCCTGCCAAATTTGCCATCATCAAAACCGATGCCTCAGGCAGGGCCGTCGATATTTTTGAAAAGCCCAAGGATGACTCTTCGTGGGGAAATTTGGCCAAGAGCGGTATGATGGTTCTATCTGCGGCCCTGGCTGCGTTACCTCGTGAGATATCGCTGGCTCCGTCGGGGGAATTCACCACCACGGCCATCATAAAACACTGTCTATCGGAAGGGAAAACCGTGTCGCTGTTCGATATCGCCGCCGGTTTCCACGACATCGGCACCTGGGACGAATACGCTCTCGTGACCAAGAAAACCTTCGTCTGAAGCCCGAGGGCTCCGTAGGACACAGTGGACAGTTGCTTTTTTTCTTACGAGCGTAGCGAGGAAGCCGTAGGGCGAAGCCGATGACGAGGTGACGCACGGAGCGTACGATGGTACGCGAGTACGGAACAAGGAAGAGGCGAAGCCCAACGGCTCCGCAGTAGCTTGTAAGGAAAAAAGTACCTCCTACGGGGATCGAACCCGTGTTGGTGGAATGAAAATCCACTGTCCTAACCACTAGACGAAGGAGGCGTATCACGGAGTTGTGTTTTCCCCGGCGTCTCGCCATTTTATTTCAAAACGACGATCCACTCGTGGAAAACGCAACTCCGAGTTTACCTCCTACGGGGATCGAACCCGTGTTGGTGGAATGAAAATCCACTGTCCTAACCACTAGACGAAGGAGGCCTGTTGTCGAAACTGAGCCGGACAGGATTCGAACCTGTGACCCACGCCTTAAAAGGGCGTTGCTCTACCTGCTGAGCTACCGGCCCGACGAACGGATATGAACTATAGGGAAACGCCTGCCCTTTGTCAAGCAAGGCCACCACGTTGTACGTCACATGCGGAATGCCCACTCCATAGCCAGGGCGGAACGGCGGTTGAGGCCCGAATACCGACCTAGTTCATCGGCATAAATGGCGAGATTGAAGTCCAAAATAAAGACTTTGGCACCCAGCCCAAAGGTGAAGTACCCTTGGTTCAGTCCTGTCCTCAGTGATAAAAACTGAAGGAATCTGGCTTCTGCTCCCAAATGGGTCCAAGTCCAGAAAGAAGTTTGCGTGAACTCGTCTTTGACGGGTATCTGAAAGTCCACACTGAGAGAAGGTTGGAACATGGCCCCTGCCTGGCCCATATCGGGCGTCCAGGAGGAGCCTAGCCCGATCACGGTCGGAACTCGGAACAGCGTCGTGCCGGTAGAAGTACCTCCTGCAGGAAACCCCAAACCCGCTGCCCATTGTGTCCCCGTATAATCCTTGAAGTTGATGACGGTGCTCCCCGCATCCCGGATGACCAAACCTGTCTTGAAGGTCTGATAATCCCAGCGGGCCCCCAGGTCCCAACCCATTCCGAAACCGCTTCGCACTTTGTAAGCAGAAAGGTTTCCCATATTGCTGAGCACATCGGCCACACCCAGGTCTGAGTAGGTTCTCTGGAGGGGTCTCAAAGCCCCGCCCACTTTGACGGTTCCCATTCCCACATCAAAAGGCCAGGCCATGCCAACGATACCAACGATAGATTGTTCAAGGGTAAGAGAGGCTCCCAAGAGGCTTTTACCCTTGGCAAAAGTGTTGCCCTGAACAAGGAGGCCAATACCCAGATTGTTGCCCACCCAACCCAGACCTGTCGTCGCCTCGGCACCGATGCCAGTGTCGGTCAATAGAGAGTTGAGCAGGGCTGTATTGGGATTCTGGGTATCGGTGAGGTTGAAATTGCTCCACGAGCTGCGGCCTTCCAGTGTCTTGCTGAGGGCTGAAAGGGGGAGATAGGCAGCTCCCCCCACGGCGAGAAAGGTCAGGCTGCTTGTCTTAGAAGCGTAGGCAGCCGGGTTGACAAAAAGAGCGTCCCAGCCCTCAGCATTGGCAGTAGAAACGCCGCCCTGGCCTTTGAGTGTGGGTGAAATGGGCAATACCGGTTCAAGAAACTGTTGGTCAAAGGACCAACCTAAGGGAACGAGGAAGGTGCTCAAAATTATCAAGATGCTCAATTTCTTCATCATGTTCCTGTTCCTCAAAACGGAAGAATATCGGTTACGGTAGCAAGGTAAGCGTAATTGTTGGTTGTCGGGTTGGTGTCCTTGCCTTCCAGAGCATCCGCCATTTTTTGGGTGTTGGCACCAGCTTTGGGAGTTCCTCCTGAGGTCACCGTGGCCGCTACGGTGGCGGCATCTCCATTGTCAGCTACCAATGCGCTGGCGGCACCTGAAACCAAGGCGACCTGGGCCAAATCGCCTTTTTCTTCGGTTGTCCCGAAGAAGGTGTTGGAATCCACCTTTGCATCGACAGTCGAAGCGGTCTGCATGGCGGTAAACGCCGAATTCATTTCCTGGAACTGCGTGAGCAGAGTCGTGACCTGAGCTTCTGATTTTCCAGCGAGAAGGTTCTTGACAGCATCTTCCGGTTTTCCACCCGAGACCAAGTTGGAGGCCTGGTTGATGGCATCGTTGGCTACAGCGCCAGCTTCCGAGCCAAACGCCGTTACCATGACGAAGGTTTGTGCAGCTTCAACAGCGGCTGCCTTTTCTGCGGCGGTAGACGTAGCTGTAACGGTGCTGAATGAAGCTTTTAGGGTTTTCTGCACGGCAGCCAAAGCCTCGGGATCTTTTTTCAACTGCTCATAAAAAGAATCGTCCGTCATACGGCTTTTAATCTCAGAAACCGAAGCTTTGCCGAGGGAGGACGCATTCAAAGGTGGAGGCGTATCAATGGCTTGAAACAAGTTTCCATCGAAAACCTGGGCGCAACCGATGAGAAAGGAAACGGATAAGACAAAGGCGAACCTCTTCATAGGGGGCTCCTCATCATGAGTATAGCCCGGCACACTGGATTTTACTAGGCGAAAGAGGTATGGTGATGCGGTTATGGAAATCGTTCGTTACCCCGCCGACATCTTGCGGCAGAAGACCGCTCCGGTCACCGAATTCGACGCATCATTGGGTGCCTTGGCTCAAGAAATGATCAAAACCATGGTGGAAGGCCGGGGAATCGGCCTTGCCGCACCTCAGGTTGGCCGACTGATCTCCTTGTTTATTGCCCAGGAAACAGAGGGGAAACCCCTGATTTTCGTCAATCCTGAGATCATCGGCACCAGCCTTGAGATGGTTCCTTACGAAGAGGGCTGTCTTTCCATTCCAGGAATGTACGAGGAAGTTATCAGGCCCGAAGCAGTGGTAGTACAGGCGTACAACGAGCGGGGACGACCGTTCAAAAGGGAGTGTTCTGGCCTGCTTGCACGGATTATCCAACACGAACTGGACCACCTCAAAGGTGTGCTGTTCATTGACTATTT
>JAIFLN010000103.1 GCA_020049045.1 Spirochaetota bacterium
GTAACCAGATCGCCGGTTTTGTCTTGAGCCTTCACCAGCCGCCAGCCGTCTTTGCCTATTTGAATGGAACCCCACCGAAGGGAACGGCAGTCAGAAAGGCGTGATCCGGTATTGCACGCATAGAAAAAGGCCAGCCGTACCGCCGCGCCCAACTCCCCGCCTACTGGAACTTTCCAGAGGGCAAGGTATTCCGCGCCGGTCAGCCCTTGCACCACATTTCGGGGAACCCGCACCCGCCGGACTTGAACAGCCGGGGAAGTTTCAATAAGGCGGTCTTTCACGGCTTCATTCAGCACGTGAGCCAATTCAGCAAAGTAATGTTTGACCGTTTTTGGGCCTAGTCCCTTTTTCGTCCGGCTGGAAACCGCGTCCCGGCTCAAATAGGCTTGAAAGGTTTCACACGCGCGGTAGTCAATCGCCTTAAGGGGCTTATCAGCAAAGTGTTCCCGTAGGTAGGGCAAAAGGCGGGCAAGGTGGTCTTGAGCGTTCCGCCCTTTGGCCAGCTCCGCCGCGTACTCCGCCAGCGTCATGGTGGATTCCCTGGCAAGCCCTTCCCTGACACGGATGATTTCACCCTGCCGAAGGGTGAACAATTCCCAGGCCAGCCTTGTTTGACGTTTCACCATTTCAGGTGAGGCACCGCGCGGAAAGGATACCCCTAACTGCTCCCGGGTCCGCCTTCCAGCGTGATAATCATCAAGGTAAAAGGAAGTTGCCCCGTCTTTGAGCTTGCGTTTTCCAAGTTTCACCACTGCCCCCTTGCCGGGCTTTAAAAGCCGTGTGACAATACTGTGACAACTTAGGGGCTAAGTCAAGCCAAAAGGGGCCAAAACTGTCACACCGGATTTTACGTAACTCTTGGTATTATTGGGTTTTATTGGATGGAAAAACATGGTGGCAGAGGGATTTGAACCCCCGACCGAGCGGATATGAGCCGCTTGCTCTACCGACTGAGCTATGCCACCATTCCTAAAGCTCGGTTAAACTAACAGATTGAAAGCAGTTCGTCAACCGACAGGAGGGAGCACTTTGCATACGTTTTCATTCCGGGTCCGAACTTATGAATGCGATAGCTATGGGCATGTCAACAATGCCGTCTATCTCAACTATCTAGAGTATGGCAGGGATATGTATCTTCAGGAAAAAGGTCTGGATTATCAGGCTCTAGTCGCCTCAGGCAATGGAATCTGGGTTTCAGAGGCCAAACTTTTCTATCAGTCCCCAGCCCATCCGGGAGAAGATCTGGTTCTATCGACACAGCCCCATGAGATGGGAGCGGCCTGGGTCGTTTTGAAGCAGAGTCTCCACGGTCCCGAGGGCAGGCCTGTGTTGGAAGCGTATTTGAAGCTTGTTTGGGTTGGATCAACCGGCCGACCGACCAGAATTCCCATTGAGTGGAAGCACAAACTTGGTTTAACGATTCCTGCTACAAAAGCTTGAGTTTTTTGGCTTCAAGGGCAAATTGGGCATTCCAATGCGGTTTGAGTAAGTACTGGTGGCGCTGAACGGGGTCTTCGATACGGCTGGACCGCACTTGAACATCTTTGAGAGCCCGGCCGAGCAAGGTAAGTCTCTGAGCCTCATGAGTGGAATCGTTGCGTGGTAGCGTTAGGTAGTACCAGTAATAATACAGTGCAGAGGAAGGATCCAAATCCAGGAGATGTTTTCGGGTCAGAATCATCTGGAACATTTTTACCGCCTCAGAGGAATTTCCAGATAGACCTTCCAGCAGACCGAGGAAAGCATCAATCTGATTTTCCAAAACGCCTAACTCGCCAGGTTGTGCCAGCGCTCGATCTTCGGCTCCCGCATAGCCCGATTTCCAGTCAACATCTTCACCGACTCCAAAAGCCTGCGTGATCTTTACAAGAGGTTTTGCCAGACGAATGTTTTCAAGTGCTGCATTCAACTCTCGGGACAGGTACAAGGTTTCAGACAAGTAATACTGTCGCTCTGCTGTAAGCGGCTGACTTTCCAGCAGACTTCGTGCTTCCACAAGATTGCCCGAATAGGCAAGAGCTCTTCCTTGCCAAAGCGTCAGAATAGGCTGCGCCTCCACCAGCCGATATCGGACAGCAGCAGCCGAAGCCTGGTGGAGTAAACTCAGGGCTGCTGTATAGTCACCTTGGTCAAATTCGATTCTAGCTGCAAGGAAAATCAGAAACACTTTTCGCTTTTGCAAACCACCTCGTCCACAGGCCAACAGCCCCCTCTCCAAGGCTTGTTTGGCACCAAAAAGATGACCGATCAAGAAACAAGCGCTGGCTTCATATCCTGAAGTCAGGGCTATCAAGTAATGTGATCCTGTTTTCTCAGCCAGACGGGAAGCGATGTCGAAATACTCGTGACCTTCTTCAAGACGGTTTTTCCTAAGAAGAGTCAAACCAATTTCCGTCTCAGCCTGGACTTCCAATGATGTGTCTTTCCGTTCTTGGGCTAAGGAAAGCGCTTTTTTCAGTAAAGTGAACCCTGTTGTCAGGTCACCAATGCACAAATAAAACCGGCCTTGCTGAAGAAGCCATTCTGCATGGGGATTCTCCTCAGTTTGCGGCGTGAAGTGTCGCCGGAAGCGCTGAAGGGCCGCTAAACCCTGCCCGGCATTATTGACCGTCAAATTCAAAGAAAAGCGTAGTTTTGCAGCTGCGGAGGCAAGTCGGAAGGCGTTTTTCAGCTCTTCATTGGGGGCTTCGTCCCAAAGACTTTGGCGTAGAAGGCGCAGAAAATCTTCTTGCCCCTGATTGATTTTGTTCGTCAAATAATGCGTCAGAACCTCGACAGCTAGGCCATGAAGTCCCCAGTCCCGTAAGGCACTGTAAAGAATTTCAGAAAGCCTGTGATCTCGTTTCCACCGTCTGTGAAGGTACTTCCCCAAGCCCGAAAGAATTTCCTGGCTCTCTGTGCCAATCATGGTCAGTAAGCGTGTTCCAAACTCCGGACGAAGCGGTTGAGAAAGGCCCCCGAGAAAAAACCCCAAGGAGCGAAGCATTGCCACTTTATCCTGTATGACCGAAGCGTCTTCTCCCCATGTCTGAAAGAAATCTGTCAGATGTTCTTCTTCCAAAAGACCCCGGCTTGCCCAAAACACAAAGTAAACTTTGTGATGCGTGGTATCGAGACTAAGAAAAAGTGACCAGGAAGGATCGTCTGCCTCCTGGGCATATTCTATTGTTTTCTGTTCCTGAAGCATCCAGAGATGGTGAACCCAGGCCAGACCATGTCCTCCACAGGACTCCAGAACCTGTTTGTCCAAAACAGGAAAACGCTCCTGCCAGCCATGAGAATCACGCTCTTTTTGAATCCGTTCCAGAGTGAGTGTCGGGAAAGTCCAAGAAAGGCTGGGATAGCGACCCAAGAAGTCCATGGTTGTTTCTTGAGGTTCCAGCAAGAGAAGACGAAGACTATTCTGGGTCACAAGTTCCCCGAGGATAGTTTCAAGAATCGATTGGGCTTCTGGTTCATAACCATGAGGAAAAACAAAAACAAAAACTGGAGGGAGCCCCTGTTTCATCAGATGCTTGATGACAGCACGAAAATAATGGGTCAACGCTCCGAGCACATCATCCTTTCCCGAGTCTCCAGGATAGTCCCCTCCCCCCCGTGACAGGAGCATCGAGTCCCAAGAAGACTCAGCAGCCGGCGATGCTGCCCGTGCAATTTCGGGGTCAATACGGGCTAATAATTGGGACAAAAAGTCCCTGCTGTTTTCAAGAGGGAACAGAACAGGGAAGTTTTCATGAACCCCATAAATTTGATTCAGGACGGTCTTTAGAACGAAATACTTTTCGTTGAGGTGCTGCCCTTTAAGACGAAGGATTTTGCCGGCTTTTCCCTCATCGTTGCCGTTCAGCTGTCGGCTGAGCGGGGTTTTCAGCGCTTCGATCCAGCCTGTCATTTCCAAGAGCCGATCGACGGTTAGCGGGGGGAGGTCAGTGGAAACCGGAGGCCCAAGGATCTCGGCCAAGGGTTCCTCCTGTGTTATGGAAAACTGCGGCGTCAGGGTCTGAACCACACCGGGTCCTGCCCAGACACGGTTCTCACGAGGAGCGAGAAAAACCAAGGCCTTAAGACGGTTGAAAACCCCTACCTCATCGTCTTGATTGTCCTGCTCGAGAAGCAGGCTGAAACCAAACAGTTCTTCTTTCTTTCTATGCAACGATTCTGAGGTAAGAAACAGAAAATCTGTGACAAGATTCAACACTCTTTCTCGTAGGGGATGGAAGCTGAAAAGAAAAAAACCATTGTGTTCCCGGGTCAGTCGACCTCCACGGTTCTGACAGTAATGCTCGAGAAGACCACGGATTTCTGCCGCCTCGGCTGTTCTGAGACGGGACATCTGTCGGAAATTGGAAATCTCAACCATGACGAAGAACATGTTCTCAATCTCGGTGGATTAAAATCCGATCTTGATGGATTTCCCGACCTGAGGAAAAATTTGCGTCGGGAGGACATTACAATAGTCTATAATGGTGTTCAGGGGTGGATAATGGATCTGAAGATCAGGAAGCACGCCGAGACGTACATCATTGATGTGAACGGTGAAATGGACCTTTACAACTCTTACAAACTCAAAGAGCTTGTGATGAAAATGTTGGAGAAGAAAGTAGAGCAGTTCATCATCAATATGGATAACGTGGATTATATCGACTCTTCAGGAATTGGAGCCCTCATCTACATTTGTTCAACCATCAAAAAGATGAACCTCAGGCTTATGATCTGTCATGTTCATGGTTCTGTAAAAAAAGTGATCGAGCTGACTAAGTTGATGGGATACTTCCCCATCGCCGGGACGGTCGAAGAGGCCATCCAAAAAATCACCGCCGCTTGAACGAGGAAACCATGGCAATAGATGTCAGAGAACTGGTCATCAATGAAAACCATCCGCTGTTTGACAGGTCTGGGATGTTTTACAAGGAATTCCCGTCGGACTTCCGTCAGATCCGGTACTTCACTCTCCTGATCGTCCAGAAAGCTCCTCCAGAAATTAAAGAAATCAATCTTCTTGAGCAGCAGATCAGTGAGGTCATCAAAAATGCGGTCAAACATGGCAACCGGAACAATCCTGAGAAGAAAATCCGTATCTGGTATTCATTCTCCACAGCCCATGCCCATATGGTGGTAGAGGATGAAGGCGAAGGCTTTCAGGGAATTGAGGAATGGAATTCCTTCAATCTGAAGCGGCTGGAGTGCTTCAAAAATCAGGACTTTGAACACCTGCAGAATTATGTTTCCTACCGAACGACACGAAGTGATGATCACGACGGTGGAAACGCCATGTTCGCAGCCGTCGAGTATTGGAGCGATGGGGTTGTGTTCAATGAACGTCGAAATACGGTGGCGGTCGGTAAGACCTTTCCTCAGCGGAGAAGCGGGGTCGAAAACTCCTGAAGCTCGCCTTCCGGATCAATTGTTGCTGGTGGCTCAATAGCAACTATTTGGATGTCGCTTACCAAGTAGGTACCCTTATGATCGGTCAGGAAAATCCAGCCTGAGGATTCTTTGAGGCCTCCCGACATCCGAAAAGGGACCATTCGACCTCCTTGACTTTCTGGCAAGGCCTCTCCGACCCGTACTTTTGGCCCGAGCAGCCCATCAGCGCGGGCCCTTTGCATCCCGTTTTTGAGGTAGGCTTCCCAGCGAGGTTCCACAGATCCTGAGTCGAAAGAACCTTTGGCTGCCTCTTGAAAAAACTTGTCGATGAACTTTCGCAGTGATTGATCTTTCCCCAGAGGACCCAAAACAGCATCTTGCACAGGGAACTCGGAAAAGACAGGAGTTTCCAGTAAGTATTCCTTTCCACGAAGGAGAGATTCATCAAAGGGACGGGTTGCCAAGGGAGCAGTGACGGGTGCTGCCATTGACGGTGTGGTCTCAGGAGTCGTGTTTTGCGAGGGCAAAGGTTGGGTTGCGACCGGAACTTGGGGAGAGCAGCCCAACAACACCAACACCGCTAGAGCGAGCAAAAGAAGCTTCACCCTTGCAGACTAGCCGAGTATGGACACGCCGTCCAGAAGCCCCTAGAATCGCCGACATGAGTTCGCACGAAGAGATTTTGCGCCACTTGGAACGCGATTACACGAACCCGGTTAGAGATCCGCTGTGGAAGCACATTTATCTGACTCCCGCCCTGGAAAAAGCCATCCGAAGTGCCCCTTTCGTCAGGCTGGGCCGTCTCAAACAGTTGGGTTTGGCGGTGCTTGTCTATCCCGGGGCAGTCCATACCCGTGCCAATCATAGCCTGGGGGTGTTTCATCTCGCCAGACGGATCATCCACTCCCTGACACTTTCACCGGCGTATCCGGATCACTTGACCCTCGAAGGAGTGAAAGCCTATCTCTGTGCGGCGCTGTTTCATGATCTGGGCCACTTTCCTTATGCTCATGTACTCGAAGATGGCCTCGATATCAAAAATCACGAGCGGTTGACGGCAGAGGCGATCCTTTCCAGTGAGCTTACCGTATTGATCAAGCATGAGGTAGGAACGGAACCTGCATTTGTAGCGGCTATTGTGGACCATAACCTCGACTACGGTCCGGCAAAAGATCAGGTGAGATTCTTCCGAAAACTCCTTTCCGGGGTTCTGGACCCCGACAAACTCGATTATCTCAACCGCGACGCGTATTTCTGTGGCATTCCTTATGGTATGCAGGACCCGGATTTCATCATCAGTCAGTTGATCCCCCATCGGGAATTGGGCATCGGGCTTTCCCCAAAAGGGATTCTGTCTGTGGAGCACCTGCTGTTTTCCAAATACCTGATGTACAAATCGGTGTATTGGCATAAAGGCGTCCGTGCTCCTTCGGCAGTAATCAAGAAGGCCCTTGGCCTGGCTTTGCGGGCTGGTGCCTTGAAAGCCGAGGAATTCTATGCGGAAGACGATGTCAGCTTTGCCGCCAAGATGACGAGATACGACCATCCGACCTTAAAAAAAATAGCCCTGGCGGAAACACCGGGAGCCTACGTTTCTCTTCACGAACAACCCTTTGATGAGCATGGACTTTTCAACATGAGAATTCGGGATCCAAAAGACAAATTCGAGACTGAAGAAGAAATCCGACGAGAGCTTGAAAAGGAAAGCGGAGTTTCCCTGGCCCCTGAAGACGTCACCATCGATGTGCCACATTCTGTTTCTTTTGAGGTGGATCTGACCATCATCCGGGATGGTCGGCTTACCCCGTTTATGGACTCAGGGACCGTCTTCGACCGAGGGGTGGTAACCGGATTTACCACCAACTTGAAAAGGATGAGGCTGGTGACACCAAGAGCTCTCAAGGGTAAAATCCGTCAGCCCGAACGGTTCTTCTTGTAGCCTTGTGTTCGAGCTTCGAACGGCTTAGACTGTCGGCAAGGGGGAAGCATGCGTGTCCACAACTTGGTGAAGGACCTCGTAGTCCAGAAAGTCGAAGAACTCTTTGCGGATGCTTCCGAGCTCCAGGCTCTTGCCCTCGATCAAGACCCTGGAAGCAAGTACGACGTGATCTGTTATGTTCTCAATCGAACACCTCCCCAGTATGCGGTCTCGGGTCGGGGGGTTGCCCACAGTGAAACAGCAGACTACCAAAAAAAGGTGCAGCAGTTGGCCGACATCACACGTCTTGTCAAAGAAGGAATGAAGGCCGTCGGCAACCACCGCAGAGAGCGCACCGAAGGTACTTTCGGTCTTGATCGGAACGGACCTTTCTTCAATTTTCCATCCATAATCGGCCGTATGTTCAACGGGGTCAATTTTGAACCTGTCCATGATGTGACGGTTGGCCTCTATCAAGGTGGAAAGCTTGTACAGGTGATCGATCCCAACTGGCAGAATCCTTACCACCTTTCTTTGAATACTGCGGGGACCTTCTTGTTTTGGCCGCATCCGCAAACCGCTTCACCTGGCGAAAATGCGAGAACGATTGAACTGGAACTGCGGGTCGACGACACCTTGTTTGAACCTCTCCATTATTTCTTTTCGCTCACCGCTCAAGCTGAAACCGAGTTTGTCGACTTTGTGAACACTACCACCTCAACCCGGCTGAAGGACCTGTATCTCTTCCCCCGTGACTAGTAAGCCCGTTCTCGGCCTGGCATTACTTCTCATCGTCTCTTGGACTCTTGCCGCTGAAATACCTCCACTGGAAGAGCTTGAAGCACCCGAAGCGATTTTCGATCAGAAGATTGGTGATGTCGGCGTTCTTCTTGAGGCTGATGGTACCTGGACAACCCGGCTGGCCGGGGGGTGGGGACTGGGAATTTCGCCTGAAGCGACCCTGCCCGGTTTGGGATACCCGGGCCTGGAAAAAGGGGTGATCTTTACACAGGAGCCCGATTTTTCACTGACACTCAGGTTGCTGGAGCGTTATTACCTCGAGGTAGCTTACCGCGGATCCTTGGAAGACCGTTCCTTCTTACTCGGTTATGACGGGCAGCCGGGGGAACCTGTTCAATGGGTCAAAGCAGGAAATGCTTCTTTTTCTGTTCCCCCCCGGGCAGGAGAGACCCTGCCGGATGGTCAGCGGGGAGTACCGGCGGCAGGAGCCGCTTTTTCGCTGGGGCCGGTATCCCTCGAGGCTCTTGGGCGATACGAATCCGGACAGCGGGAAACGAAGACCTTTCGAGGTTTTCAGGAAGTTTCAGCCGGCACCGTGAGTCTGGACAGCTGGATTCGAGACCGGTTCTTCCGTTTGCCTGGCCCTTATCCGTTGAGGAAAATCCAGATTCTCGTGTCAGAAGGAGGTTCCTATCGAGAAGCCACCGGTTCGGAAGCCTCGTTTGATCTGGCATCCGGTGAGATCCGCCTCGCGGCTTCCGCTACCCACCGCTTTGCTGTGACCTGGGACAATGCAATCCCATATACGTCACCCCTTCTGGGAATTTCTGCCGTACCCGACAAGGCAGCAGGAGCGTCAAACTGGTTTGTCCTGGTTCAACCAGGAACTCCATCTGCGTTTGAACTGCGAAACCGATACCCTGTCGCCAAGGGTAACATCTCCGTCATTTTCCTCTTTGATCAGAATACGGGATTGCCCGTGCCGGGTTACAGTATTTCTCAATCACCCTCTGAAGAATGGTTCGAGGTTTCCGGAGCGGAAGAGGCTCCATTCTTTGATTTAGCCCCTGGAATTTACCCAGCGCAAACAACCGGGACACCACCTCCTCAGCCTTCGACCCTCGCCTGGGCCTTTCAACTTCCGGAAAGCGATAAAACCCATTCCCTTTCGCTGGGCATGGATGTCCTACCCTCCAGCCTTATTGTCGTTCGAAACGGTATCGCCACGGCCGCCTACCGCTTTGAAGCTGATACGGGAATTTTGGAGCTCGATGTCCCTGTGTTTGAAACCGACTTGCTGGAAATCACCTTTCAGAGGCAGGCAGCAGGGTTGAAAGCGTCGGATTTGGTTCTTTGGCAGGGTGGTCGCTGGGACCTGTCTGAGGGGAGCGCTCTGGAGTGGAACCTTCAAGGTCGATGGAACATGGAACAAGGGAGGTATACCACTGAGGACCTGCAGTCCCCCGGCAGGATGGCGACAACCCTTGCGTGGACAGGATCTGCCGGAGACTGGAACTGGAACGTCTCCGGTACCGGAGGAGCCGTTCTCGCAGACAGCACGGGTCATAGAAGAATTTATGGCCATGTAGACGGAGGAACTCAGGCGGCCCTCAACGGAGACTCTTTACGACCCTCCTCTGCACCGGGTCTGATCGGCGGTCTGCTGCTCACAGAAGCGTCACGAGCACCGCTCTACTTTCGCGACTACTGGAGTAATGACCCGCTGACAGGTGAACCGCAGACTTCCGCTTGGGGAAAGCCGGGAGTTGAGCGTCAACCCTGGGGAACAGGTAGTTGGATGGGTCCCTACCTGGTTCGGGGCGACGGCGAGCGCTCAGACAGACTTGCCGTCGTTGAAACCGATCTCAATACTGGCGAATGGGCGGGAATGCAGGTTTTTTTCGATGCCGGAAAACCTCGGGATTTGGGAACAACATCGGCGGTTACGGTTACCCTGCGTTTAGACCGGGGAACCACTGGAAACAAAGTCTACCTTCAGGCTGGGAGCCTTTCCGAAGACTTCGATGGAACGGGAACGGTACGAAAAGTGGAGTATAGGGCTTTTCCTGCCCTGGCCTTTTTCCATTCTCGCCTAGGTGCCAAGCAGTATTTTCCCATACCTGAGGATAGCACCTGGGGAAACGACGCAGAAAAAGACGGAGCGGCGTCTGAGGATGGAACGCTGGTGACAATTGATTTGTCCGCCTGGGGTTTTGACAACACGCAGACAGGCTGGCAGACAATACGAGTCCTCCTGACGGATTTCGAGAGGCAGCGCCTGAGGCGAACCACGGGTTGGAGAATGGTGGTGGCGGACACGGGGGGTGGCACGGGCAGCAGAACGCTTCTGGCAGGCCCTGTCGTCTTTGAAGGTTCCAGGTGGTCGGTGAAGGCCGTTCCGGGAGCGGCCGGTACTGTCCACCCGGTAGAGCAGGTTCTTCCCTCAGAGAAAGATGGAAATCAGCTTCGAGTCGATTGGGCCGAAAGAAAAGAGTGGACGGTTGAAGCCCGTCAGGCACCGGTGCGTTCCCAATCCTACCAGACTCTGGCATTCCGCTACCGGCTGGCAGCACTCGACCCGGTCCAGCCAGAATCGGAGTTGACGCTGGCATTGTCCGACAGAGAAAACCGGGGACTCCGAATCCTTTGGAATCCAAAAGTAACCGCCGGTTGGGTCCAAGCCCGTGTTGACCTGCGGACCAAGATCCTGACTCTGGATGGAGTGCCTTCCGGAATGGTTCAAATCGACTCAGGAACCGGTTCTTGGGACCGGATGAGCGTTACTCAGCGAGGTTCGCCGAACGGAACCTGGTATCTGGCCGAAGTAGAGGCTGTTGATCCGCTTTGGGAACCGGTGGGAACTACCCTGGTTGCAACGACCTGGAAACAACCAGAACCTTGGCCCTCTACCGCACTGCCCCTGATTTCCGGATTTTCTCTTGGGCTGACTTCCCGTCAGGCCGGACTTACCACGGAGGATCTGACCTGGAAAGGTTTAGCCACCGTGGCGGGTACACTGGGCCCCTTCCGCACCTCAGGAGAAGCCGACTTTATTCAGACGGCCCAAAGCAGGTCTGGACACGGTGCCTATGAAGCGACCCTTCCGCTTGGATGGCCCGGAGGCCCCAGCCTTGAATGGACCGACCGATTCAGTGACCGGGGTTTGCGGTCCGAAAAGGTCATCCTGGGAATCCCTTGGCTTGGAACGGTCAGGGCTGAAGCCCTTGTCGAAGGGCCACCGGAGACCCTCGACCAAAAATACCGAGCTCAATGGTCATCACCCTCGGAATTGCCCGAGGGATGGACGGCGTCACTTTCTTCCGAATGGTTTCAAACTCGCCCCTGGAACCAACCTCTGGGAAGCTTCACGGATCAATGGCGCGATAGCTGGGATTGGCTCATACCTCCGGAAAAAACAGCCCCCTATTACTTTTTGAAATCCCAGGGGGAAACCAAAGCTACTTGGGGCCCATGGTCTCTTGAGTCGGAAGAGTCTGCCAGGGTTTCCCAAAGCACAGGTCCGGTTGTCAAATGGTCTCCAGCTTCTTTCTGGAAACTTAAAGGTCCTTTGAGATACGAAGGTGATCAGGGCTGGTCTGTGACACCCTCGGTATCTCAGGGGATTGAAGCCGTCTTCGAACGCACTCAGCCCCGTGCTCCGAAAGATTCTGCCCGGGAACTTTTCGACTGGCTGGGCTCTTCTGAAAAGATTCCAGAAACTGGTATGCAGGAGACCATGTTTGGCATTGATTGGGACAGGGAAGCCTTGTCGGACTGGAGTGACCTTGCGTTTCCAATTCTGGGGGGAACAGAACTCATCTTGACGCGGGGTCAAGAAAAGTCAGCAACCTACGAATCGACCTCGGTGGGGGGGCACCTTCAAGCCAGGGGAATCAACCTTTTTGGAGCCCTTGGTTCACAGCCCGTTTTCCCTTGGTACCGTACCGACGTTTGGACCTGGTCTACCATGGGTTCCTGGAAGACGGGTACAAGGGAGCGGGACCGTTACAGCGATGCCTCACTGTCCACGAGGACCGAGCTGATTCTCACAACTCAGGAGTCGTTGGTGCTGCCCGCCACGTACCAAGGACGTTGGGGAGCCGGCCCCATCCAGTCGTTGGCCCTCAAACCTTCCTGGTCGATTCGCGATGATGCCGATCTGCCGTTTGAACTTCCCCGCTGGCTCAGCCCCTCCCGTTTCAACCGGCAGTGGGTACAGGAAGTCGCTTTGTCGCTGGAATTGGGGTGGATGCCTGCTGACTCACCGGTCTTAAGAGACCTCCAGGTCAGTTGGAAAGGCAGGCTTCTTATTTCAGAGGGTGGAGAACTGAGTCTGACAACGCGTTGGGGTCAACAATGGCAAAAAGACCTCACGGTTATTGGACTCGAAGCGGCGTTGGATCTGATTCTGAGTTTTTAGCCGGGTGGACGTGCTATAGTTTGTTCCGAAGGAGCCTATCATGAGCCGAATCCTTTCAATCCCGCAAATCTTGTCCGGGGGTATTCTTTTGTTTGTTCTGATCGCCCCCACCTGGGGAGCTCAGGAATCTTCTGATCCCCAATTCAGCGCCAGTCTTTCCGCAGCCTTGGGCACCGAGACCATCGGTGACATCAACTATCAGTCACTCGGACTTCTGCCTGATTTCAGCTACGGGCCTCTCGGTGTGGGCATAGACCTTTCGTTCCATTTCCGCTTCTACGAAAAACAAGGCGGTGAGTTCGGTATTTATCCAAGGGCAGAAGACTGGTGGGACCAGAGCCTCACGTCCACTCAAAACCTGGACAAGTATTTGGCGAGGATTGCCTATCTCCGCTGGGGACGAAAGGGAGACCCGCTGTATATCCAGGCTGGATTGCTTCCTTCCACCACTCTGGGCTCTGGTTTCATCGTGAATGGCTACAACAACGGTGCGCTCAGACCGGCGCGCCGATACATAGGACTGGCATTTGACGCTTCCGGAGAGTTGATTGGGTTTCCTTACGGTGGCTTTGAATCGTTCGTCGGCAATGTTTCTGCTTTCGACGTCCTGGGGGTTCGAACGTACGTGAAACCTTTTGACCTCCTGGTTCCCGGCGAAGCCTTCCTGAAAGAAATACAGTTTGGTTTCACTGCATCAGCAGATACAAACCCTTATGCACAGACGCCGGCGATTGTGCCGCGAAAGAGCGGCTCTGTGCTGGTGATGGGGATGGACACCATTGTCCCCCTCGTGACCGGGGACATTTTTTCGGCGGTTGCGACCGCTGATGCCGTTGCGCAAGGTGCCCATCTCGGTGGTTCCATCGGAGTGGGTGGTAAAGCTTTTGTTTTCCTGCGCTGGGGGCTTCAAAACCGCTTCCTGGGGGACAACTTCCTGCCAGGCTATTTTGACAGGGGCTATGAGATCAACAGAGTTTCCAAGTATCTGATTTACAGCAGCTCCTCCACAGTTATTCCTGGTACCATCGGCTGGCTTGCCTCGCTGGGAATCAGCGTGCTGGACGATGCTCTGAGTGTCGGGGCAGTACTGTCTGGTCCTTGGACGGCTCAGTCTTCCACCATGGCCCAGCCTCAGCTAGAGGGTTATGCCCAGTTGAAAGATGGTCTGTTGCCAATCGGCGCTCAAGCCTTTTATGTCAAAAACGGTTTGACTTCCTTGGCAGAACTGGTGAGCCCTGAAGACGCTCTGATTGGGGCAAAGATCGGTTATACCTTTGGTGCGGTAACCTTGTCTGTCATCTATGACCTTCGCTATCTCTCCCCGGGAGAGCAGGGGTCGAATGGAAATCAATGGGTTTCGACTTCCAAGGTCGAAACCGCCGTGAAGCTGTTCTAGGAGGAAAATGATGAGAAAGAGCATAGCCCTTCTGACCGTTCTGCTAGTACTTCTTCCCGGGTTTCTGACCGCTCAAACGGCCAAGAAAGCCACCCCGGCAAAAGCTCAAGCCGTGCTGGAATACTCCGATGATGAGACCCAGCTGGTAATCACCGATGCCAAGGGCAACCCGCTTGTTCCCAGCGACGGCTTGGTCCTTCCTGTGGGAACGGTGATCAAAACCATGAAAACCACAGCTGAGATCCGGTTGAACCCGAATGGAAGCATCATCAAACTTTCCGCCTCCACCACGTTCAAAATTGAGAGTCTCAAAGAGACCGATGGTACGGGGAGCAATGATTTTGCCATCTTGGGCGGAAAAATCCGTACGGTTGCCGCCAAACTGACGGGTTCCACGGTACCGGGATACAACGTCCGGACACCGACTGCCAACTGCGGTGTCCGCGGTACCGACTTTGCTATGAAATTTGATCCTGACAACGCCATGGATTGGGTCTGTGTTCAAGAGGGTCAGGTAGAATTCACCAATATCAATACCGGGGAAACCGTTCCCGTCGGAACGGGACAATTCGCCAACACCTTCAATGAGGTTTTTCAGGCCGGAGCCGTCAGCGCCGAACGTCTGGCTGAGCTTTTTGCCGATTTGGACTTTGTCAAGTTGAGCCCTGTTGAGGTTCCAGCAGCGGAAATCGCAGCGGTGACCGAAGCAGCACCGGTCGAAGCGGCTCCTGCTGCCGAGAAAGCCCCGGCCTCAGAGCCGGCAGCAGCGGCGCCAGCCGAAGATCCGATGATGGAATTCCTCAAAAAGTTCTTCGGTCTCGAAGTTGGTTCCATCACCATCGAAGGAAGCACCTACTCCAAGGCCGTTCTGACTCCTGTCGTAACAGCAGAAGGGTTCCGGTTGGGGCTCTACCTCCCTATTGTCTACCGGACAGACTTGTTCAATGCCAACGAATGGTACCGTCCTGCCGGAAACGACGAATGGTCCTTCGGTACGGACAAAAGTGGTTGGGCCAATATTGCCGCCGATGCCGGACGGGACCTGGCTCTCAAGATCAAGTACCTCGAATGGGGCAACCAAGGTTCCGACCCGTTCTATCTGAGCCTCGGAAACCTCAAGACAATGACCATCGGTCACGGTTCGGTCGTTCACAATTTTGCCAATGATCAGGACTTCCCCGCCATAAGGAAGATCGGCGTCAACGCCGGTGCCAAGTTGGGTCCTCTTGCGTTGGAAGGTCTGACCGATGACTTGGCCGATCCGACGGTGGTGGGCGGCCGGCTCGCCCTTGATCTGGTCGGCGACCAAATCGTCTTCGGTGTCCAGACAACGGCCGATTTGCGCTTGGCAGACCCGAAGAATCTCTCAGCTTTCAACACCACACCACAAGCGTTTGGAGATCCGATTCTTTTGGTCGGCGGCGTCGATCTTCAGTTGTTCAAGCTCGATTTCGGGGCCTTCCGCACCAAGGCTTTCGCCGATGTCAATACTGTGGTTCCGTACCTGCGGAGCGACAGCATCCAATTGAAGTCCACCCAGGGGTTGCTCTTGAAGACAGCCTGGGACGGCAGTTTGGGAAGCCTCGGGGGAGAAACGGGCTTCATGGGCAATCTTGCCATTATGGAATATCGGTTGACGTTCCAGGCCGAGCGGGGACTGTATTCCAACGGGCTTTTCGAAGGGAATTACTACAGGAACCGTACCAACACGCTCTTTGCCCTCAAGCAGTATCTTCTGGATCCTGCTGCGGCTTTGGCCAACCTGGATATGGGAATCTACGGCAGTGCCGGGTTCGACGTCTTCGGGCTATTGAAAATGCAGGCAGCCTACCGCTGGCCCTTTGTTCTGACTTCGACGGGAAGCATCCAAGCCTCAGACTCCGATTTCTTCCAGGTCGGTCTGTCTGTGCCCAAGGACAAGATTCCCTTTGTCAAACTCTCCGGCAG
>JAIFLN010000108.1 GCA_020049045.1 Spirochaetota bacterium
CCTGCCGTTCTGGCCGCCAACCCCGACGTGCCCGCCGACTGGGGCAACGGCAGCGGCACCAGTCTGATGGACTACAGAGCCCGCGATTGGTCACCAGCACTTCTGGAAGCGGCTGCCGCCGGCCTTCCCGGCGGAGGTGCGTCGCTCAAGAAAAAACTGACCCCTGTCGCGTCTCCGCTGACCCTGGCCGGCACCATCGCCCCCTGGTTCGTGAAGAAGTTCGGCTTTGACGCCGGTGCCCGCGTGCTCATCGGGTCTGGGGACAACCCCCAGACCAAGGTGCTGGTCGAGGGCGACCTGCTGAGCCTGGGAACCAGTTTTGTGATGATGGTCGACACCGGTTCCGGTCTGGTCGACCAGCGGGGATGGGGCAACGCCATGTACGACGGGGTGGGCCGGCCCTTCCTGTTCGGCTGCCGCACCAACGGAGCCCTGGTCTGGGACCGTCTGCGCCAAAAAGCCGGGTTGTCCCCCAAGGATTTTGCCACCAGCGAAGCGGCCCTTGCCAAGCACGCCCCCGGTTCCATCCTGGCGCTTTGGCAGCCCGATGTGGAAAGCTTCCCGCCGTCTCCCATTTTGCCGCTAACCGTTCAGGGAGACGATGGCTTCGACCGGGCCTTCCCCGGCTGTGTCGATAGCGCCCTAGGTCTTTTGTACCTGGGGAGTACCCCCTGGCTGGGTTCCAAGTCGGGAACGTCCGCGCCTCTGGCCGTTACTGGAGGGGCTACCACCAGCCCGGGAATTCTGCGCCGCATTGCCGGCATCTGGAACCGGCCCGTCGTCACCATCGGCACCACCGGAGCCGCCTTGGGAACCGCCGCCGCCGCCCTGATCTTCGACGGGGTCCACACGCCGCTGCTGCCCCCCTCCGTACCCGTTTATCCGGATCCCGCCGACGTCGAGGCTTACCACAAGCCCGGCGGGTATCTGGAACGTTTGCAAGCATTCTTAGAAGAAACCACGCACACAAAAGGAGCCAAGCTATGAGCAAGGTATGGATCGGGAAGAAAGAATTCTTCCCCGGCATCAAGAAGATCGCGTTCGAGGGGTCCGGTTCGGACAACCCCCTGGCGTTCAAGTTCTATGACGAAAACAAAAAGGTCGGCGGCAAGGCCATGAAGGACCACCTGCGGTTCGCCGTCGCCTACTGGCACTCGTTCTGCGCCAACGGCAGCGATCCCTTCGGTGCGGCTACCCAGATGCACCCCTGGGCAGAAGCTTCCGACCCTCTGCAGAAGGCCTTCGACAAGGCCGACGCGGCCTTTGAATTCACCAGCAAAATCGGTGCCCCCTACTACTGCTTCCACGACATCGACGCCAGTCCCGATGCCGATGACCCGGCCGTGTATGAGAAAAACTACCAGGCCGTCACCAAGGCTCTCAAGGAGCGCCAGGACGCCACCGGCGTCAAGCTGCTGTGGAACACCGCCAATGTGTTCAGCCACCCCCGCTACATGAACGGTGCTTCGACCAACCCTGATTTCCGCGTCGTGACCCGGGCCGCCTTCCAGGTCAAGGCTTCGCTGGACGCCAACGTGGTCCTTGGTGGCGAAGGCTACACCTTCTGGGGCGGCCGCGAAGGCTACTCCAGCCTGATGAACACCGACATGAAACGTGAGCAGGAACACCTGGCCCGGTTCCTCACCGTCGCCCGCGACTACGGCCGCTCCATCGGCTTCAAGGGCACCTACTACATCGAGCCCAAGCCCATGGAACCCTCCAAGCACCAGTACGATTTTGACGCGGCCACCGTCATCGGCTTCCTCCGTGCCCATGGCCTGGATAAGGACTTCAAGCTCAACATCGAAGCCAACCACGCCACCCTGGCCGGCCATGAATTCTGGCATGACCTGCAAGTGGCCGCCGACGCCGGCATGCTCGGCTCCGTCGACGCCAACCGCGGCGACATGCAAAACGGCTGGGACACCGACCAATTCCCCACCGACCTGTACGAAACCACCAAGGCCATGCTCGTTATCCTCAAGAACGGCGGCCTGGGTTCCGGCGGCTTGAACTTCGACGCCAAGATTAGGCGCAACTCCACCGACCGCGAGGACCTGTTCCTGGCCCACATCGGCGGAATGGACGCCTTTGCCGTCGGTCTCGAGACCGCCGACAAGCTCTTGAAGGAAGGCAAAATCGACGCCTTCAAGAAGACCCGGTACTCCAGCTTTGACAGCGGGGTCGGTGCCGACTTCGAAAAGGGAAAGTTGGGCCTCAAAGAACTGGCAGCCATGGCGTCGGCCAACCAGAACCTCCCCGCCGTCAGCGGCAAGGACGAGTATCTGGAACAGCTGATCAACCTGGCCCTTTTGCGAAGATAACGGTAGGATGGGGTCGATGACGGCCCCATCTTCCCCTGTGACCAGCCGCCAGACCGGGCCTCACCCCCGGCTGGCGGAAACGGTCCTCAAGCATGCCGCCCACCCGTGGCGAAAGCCCGTCGCACAGCATTCCCTGCAAGAGTTTGGAGCACTTTCCCCGCTGGTCGAGTCCTGGAAGGGGCCGCTGATCCTGGATACCGGTTGCGGGACGGGCATGAGCACAGCAGTCCTCGCCAGAAAACACCCTGACAGCTTGGTTTTGGGCCTCGACAAATCGGTTGCACGCCTCGACCGTCAAGCGGGGCCATTCCCCGACAATGCCCGGCTGCTCCGCTTTGACCTGGAAGACTTCTGGCTTCTGGCAGCGGCCGCCGGCTGGAAGTTTTCCCGGCAGTGTTTCTACTATCCCAACCCCTGGCCCAAACCCGAACACCGCTTGCGTCGCTGGGCCTTTCACCCCGTGCTGCCGACGGCCCTGGCCTGCGGAGGGGTCTGGGAGCTGCGTACCAACTGGGAGATTTACGCTCAGGAATTCGCCCAGGCGTTCGGGCTGCTCACCGGGGTCACAACAAAGCTGGAACCCTGGAACCCCGCCGAGCCCGAAACCCTCTTTGAAAAGAAATACCAGCTGTCAGGCCACGCTCTTTGGAGATGGGAGGGCACTGTGCCCGAGATCAACGGAACAGCAACAACCCCAACCCGCTGACCACCAAGAGGTTGAGCAAGGCAAAAATCACCCCGTATTTGGTGAACTCTTTCCAGGTTGCCTTCCCGGCGCCCTGCCCTGTCAGGCTCAAAGCACTGGCACTGGAAGCTGCCCCCAGAATGGTTGCTCCCGCTCCCAGGGTCGAGCCGAGAACAACGGGAACCCAGACACCAGTTCCACCCGAGGCTATTTGGAGGGTTGGCACCAGGGCCCCGGCAACCGCACCCTGATCGAGAAAGGCCCCCAGAACCGCCGTCCCCCAAAGAAGCACGAACGGTTGGCTACCCAAAGCATCGGCCAGAATTTGAGAGACTCCCGAAACCGCCAGGGCAACGACCACGGCAAACAACCCTGCATAAAATAAAAGCGTCCCCGCGTCGATTTCAGCCAAAGAACGGTCGATGGCCTTGGGTCCGTCCCAAAGCATCAAAAGGACGGCGCCTGTCAGCACCACCACGGAAGGAGCGACACCGACCAAACCCGTACTGATCAGACCGGCGACCACGAGAGCCACTACCGTCAGGGTTTTCACCAGCAGGGGCCGGTCCTGCAGAGAGCGCGATTCATCGTATTCCAGCACTCGGGCCCGGCGCTCATTCGTGACACGAAGCTGCTTTCGAAACAACAGAAGACCCGCTGTCAGTGTGACCACAAGGGCTGAGACAGTAAAAGGAAGTATCGCTGCCAGCCATGCGGAACCACGGATTCCCAGGCCCGTGGCCACCCAGAGGTTGCCCGGCGTTGCCGTCAGCACGCTGGCACCACCGAGCAGAGACGTCCACGACAGCACCACAACAAAGGGCACTGCCGAAACATCGAGCTCCATCGCCAGCAGAAGTGCTACGGGTACCACAAGAACAACAGCAGCGACAGGCCCTAACAAGGCACCGATCAAAAAGGTGAGAAGCCCTGTCAGAACAAGAATTCGTCCTGGCCTGCCCCGCCCTGCCTTAGCGGCCTTCAACGCCAGCCAAGCCGCTGCCCCAGAGCGTCTGACAAACCCCGCCAAAACCATCAATCCGGCTGTGACCAGCAAAACCTCAGGGAGAACGGAAGACAGGACGGCACCGGGGCCGGCCCAAACGGCCAGCACCAACGCACCCATCAACGCCGCCAGGGCCCGGTGGAGCAGTCGTGAGGCAAAGAGAACGTAGACACCGACAAATACGGCGAGGGCCAGGCCCTGCTGAAGTTCCATCATTACCCCCGAAGGACCTTGTTCAAAATATCCATGATGCTCAACACTCCCACCAACTGACGGCCCCGGATGACAGGACAATGACGCCTTCCCTTTTGGAGGAACTCGAAGCACAGCTCCACGACCGAGGCTGAGGGCTCACAACCAAAGGCGATAGGCTTCATCAGGTCACGGACGAACACAATATCTTCCTTTTTCAGCAACGTCTCAAAAGGCTCAAAGGTCTTCAAAAAACGCAGACTTCCCACCTGGCTGGTAAAATCAGGAAAACCGGCCTTGAGGACATCTCCCAGCCCTACTTCCCCGACAAGAATACCGTCGGCATCCACCACCGGGGCATAGCTGAGGTTGCGGAGATGGAACAGATCGATCAGCTCTGCCAGGGTGTCGTCAGGCTTCACGGTGACAGGGGCTTCGGTCAAAAGGTCCTCAACCGTAACAACCTTCACAAGGTTGTAATCCTGTTCTGCAACGATATCGAGGAATTCCTTGGAGGTGTTGCAGGCCAGGGCCTTTTCAAAGACTTCCGTTTTCTGCGAGAACTTCAGAAGGCTGCTGAGACTGTTCAGGTAAATCGCAGGTTTGTTTTGCGAGGTCAGCATCAGTACAATCAGCCTTACGGGCGCAACCGGATCGGGGATGGGCTGAGACGGGCGTAGAATGGCGACGACCAGGTCATCGAGAAAGTCCAGCCGTGCGTGCGGAATGGCGATACCGGTGGGAAACGAGGTTCCGCCCAAGACTTCCCGATCCAGGACAGCCTTTAGGATGTCCTCGGCCTTGAGGGGAAAGGGGTAGCGGGCTTTGACTTCTTTCACCAGCACCTGAATGGCTTCTTCCTTGGTTTTTACCCCGCGGTCGAGAAGGATCATTGGTTCCGTGAGCAAGTTGTGCAACTTCATCTTGCCAAAAAGTCTAAAGCCAAGGAATGCCTTTGGCAATGAGAGTACGAGATGAATTTCCAGACCAAGCCTTTTTTGATCTTCGCACCCATGGCGACCATCTCTCACTCGGGATTTCGTTATCTGGTCGAGGATTGGGGTGGTTGCTCCCTGCATTTCTCCGAGATGATCGATGCGGCGACACACCTGACCGGCCGACGCTTCGAAGAGCACTACGCCGACGCTTCTCCCTGCCCCGAACGGGTGATCTACCAGATCGTCGGTGCCGAGGAAGACACCTTAGTTGCGGCGGCGGCGTCGCTGGCCGCCCGAGACTGCGCCGGCATCGATGTCAACATGGGCTGCTCGGCACCCCATATCTTTCGGCATGGGGCCGGCATCGGATGGATGAGTCATCCCGACAAAGCAGCGCGGCTGGGTGAACGGCTGAGACGGGCTGTCGGTTCCAAGTCGCTGTCGATGAAGCTCCGTCTTGGTGAGACAGAGGATGCAGAGACTCTGGTCACCTTTGGACGGGCCCTTCAAAACGCCGGGGCCGATTTCTTGACCCTGCACCCCCGCGTCCGGCGAGACAGCCTGAGCCGGCCTTCCCGTTGGGACTGGATTCCCCTTCTACGCGGAGCGCTGTCTATTCCGCTCGTGGGCAACGGCGATCTGGACAGCTACGCCACGCTGGCAGACCGGCATGCCAAAACCCCCGCTGACGGTTACATGGTGGGGCGCCGCGCGGCTACCGCTCCTTGGACCTTCCGGTACTGGCGCGGAAAATGGGCAGATCCCAACTACGACTTTGAGGTGGATTTGTCACAGGTCTGCCAGCGGTTTCATGATCTATTGGAGCGGTGCCAACCACGCGAATTTTGGATCACCCGCAGTCGCCGCTTCTACGCCTACTTTGCAAAGAACCTGACCTTTGGGCATCGATGGGGTGCCCGGCTGCAAAGATTCCGCGAATATGACCTGCTCAAAAGCGAAGCCTTGGCGGTTTGGGAAGACAACCGCCAGGAGTGTATTCAAGCAGCTTCCCAATTGGAATAAATCTAGTGGTATATGGGGAAAAGAAAGAAACTGTCTAAAAAAGCAGACAGATCTGAAGCTCGATAGGATGGAGATACTGGATATGAATTTGGTATCTCCATCTAAGACAACAGTTTAAAGCCTCACCTATTCCTGTTTTTTTCCTTGGCATGGCAATTGCAGAAGTGCCCCAAAAGGTAATGGTATGACTGCTGTTTCGATCCGCACCGTATCCCGCACCCAGGAAATACAGACAGAGCTGCTACGAAAGGGAATTCACCTTATGGTGGGTGCCACCCCGGTTCTTGCATCGATCAGCCTTCCCGTCACAGAGGGTTTGTTGGTGGCCGGCCTAATTGTCTATACCCTGGCCGAATCACTTCGGCTTCAAGGGAGGGAACTTCCCCTTATTACCCGCCTGACCCGTATGGCTTCGAGAAGCCGTGACCGCAACAAAGCGGTACTGGGACCGATCACACTTGGTCTAGGCGCGTTGTTGTGCCTACTCCTCTACCCGGAACCCGCGGCCGCTGTTGGCATCTACGCTTTGGCCTTTGGCGATGGTTTGTCGAGTGTCGTGGGCAAGATCTTCGGGCGAATCCGCCTCCCCTTGACGGGGGGAAAAACCTTGGAAGGAAGTCTGGCGGCGTTTGTGGCCATTTTCTGGGCAGCCTGGATCGCCAATCCCAATGTCGTACTGGCCCTGCAAGTCGCCTCCTGCGGAACCTTCCTGGAAGCGCTTCCCTTGGAGGACCTGGACAATCTGATCATCCCACTGGGGACTGCCCTCGCCTTTTCGGTACTTACGCTCACATAACAATCAACTGACCAGGGTTGTCTGCTCGGCTTTCCAAGACGCTAAAACGATTCCTGGCACGGCCAGTACCGCACCCCAGGGTCCCATTACGATCGCCAGACCCCAGGCCGCCAGAAAGAAGGTCGCCGCCCAAGCCCGGACAACGGCCTGTGTCGGGGCACCGGGACGCCGCGCTCCTACTAGGTAGTTGGCGGCTACCACCAAGGCCAGCAGCAGGGTTACAAGAACCATGCCGGAGGGGTCCCCGACCGCATACAGCAGATGGTTCCGGGCCGAAGTGGAATGAAGGGGCAGCAAGGTTGCAACAAAAATAGCCGCAGCCAGGGCAATGGCCGCCAGATTGCCAAATTTGCGAAATGCGAAATCAAACGCAAACAGGCTGCCGCACAGCATCAGAAACAGGCCTGTCAACCGAAACGCCCAAACCGTCCGGGTCAGCAAGGCGGTGAAGAAGGAAGGCAGCCCCGCAAAGTGCAGCCAGGCCTGCAGAACCAGTAAAGACTCTCCGGCCAAGGTTGCCAGAAACAAGGCGAAGAAAAAGAGTTCCGGCGCGGCGGATTTACGATAGGCCCTGCGAACGAAAAGAAAGCCGACCAGCGCCACCACCGGAGCCGTCGCCGTCTGTGCGAGCAACCACAGCAAGGTCCCCTGCCCGACCAAAGTGTCCCAGCCCTCCTGCGTGACGAGAACAAAGGCTAACATTCCATAGCCAGCAGAAAGCACAAGGATTACACTGAAGGCGAGTGCCAACAAGCCGTTTCGGACCGATAGAGTCATGCGACCATTAAAAAACATTTCAGGATTCTGGGAAAGGCCTCGATACTGGGAAGGTAGGTCCCCGGGACCAGGCGGAGGAGTTTCGATGAAAAAGAATGTGAAGGCAACCTTGATCGTCCCCATCCTGTTGGTTTGTATGACCGCTGGACTGTGGGCTGGCGATGTCGCCGTTTTCAAGAACCTAGGGTTCTCTCCCGACAGCCGGTACTTCCAGTTCGCTCAGTACGGCATTGATGCCAACACGCAGAATCCGTGGGTAGAAACCTTCACGGTCGATGTGATCAAGAACGATTTCACCACCGGCGGAAAAGCCCGTTCGACCTTTCCCGTAGGTGTAACCCTCGGCGATGACGGCCTGAAGGCTCTTCTGGCCCATTTGGAAAAGTATGGTCCCCAGCGCACCAAGTGGAAGCTTGACTACCTTCAACAAGGTCGGCCCATCTATTTCCGCGTTACCGGCGAAGCGAACACCGCCGACTACGACAACCTCCAGGTATTGGACTACAAAACTGGACGCAACTACACTGTGAACTTGAAGAAAACCATCACCCCCCGCGGCTCGACCGTCAGTTCTTCCTTCTTCCTGACTCTTGAAGTCAAAGACAAGGCCGGCAAAGTGCTGGGCAACTACAAGGTGGGAAACCCCGCCGTGGTTCGCGCCGGAGTACAAAACTACACCATCGTCCAGATGATCCTCACTCCCAATGAGCGGTCGGTGATCTTTGTCATCGAGCGCGAAGAAAACGACAGCCAGGGCGGCGTGAACCTGCGCACCATGGTGGAAACCGTCACCCTGGCAAACTAACACGCAGGAACGGGGACCCTCTCCCGCGCCCCGTTCCGAGCCTTTTCGTGTCCGTAGCCAATGTGGTATGTTTGAATGCAGGGGACGGTATGACTGCTATTCATTCCGAGAAGCATTCGTGGCGATCAATTGAGTTGTTTTCGGGGGCGGGTGGTCTGGCTGTTGCAACGCATTTGGCGGGGTTTCACCACGAGGGTCTCTTCGAATGGAACGTTGATGCATGTGCAACTCTGGCAACGAATGCCCGCCGGAGCTCAATTCCTGGAATGAATGCCTGGGAACGCGTACTCGTACCTGGTGATGTTGCTGTGCAGTCATTTGAAAAATTCGGTGGAATTGACTTAGTCGCTGGTGGGCCGCCGTGTCAGCCCTTCTCTCTTGGTGGCAAGCATTCTGGAATGAATGACCGAAGAGACATGATTCCGCAGTTCATTCGGAGTGTCCGAGAGGCCCGTCCTAGGGCTTTCATGATGGAGAACGTACGAGGATTGGCTCGCCGCTCCTTTGCTACTTATCTCCAGTACTCCGTTCTGCAATTGCGTTTTCCAGAGCTTCAGATCAAACCAGACGAGACTTGGTCACAGCATCTTGTTCGGCTTGAGCAGCATTCAACTTCCAGGAAGCGTAGCAAGGGACTCGAGTACAACGTTTTGGTTCAGGTCCTGAACGCAGCAAATTTTGGCGTCCCTCAATCCCGAGAGCGGATTTTTATCGTTGGTTTCAGGTCGGATATCAACGCGAAGTGGGCATTTCCGCAACCGACGCACTCTTTGGATAGCTTGCTTTACAGACAGCACGTCACAGGGGAGTACTGGGAACGATTGGGGATGCGCCCACAGGAAATGCCCGGCCAATACATCAGAAAAGCAAAGGCAATGCGGAGTGGTCCCCCTCCTGTACTCTCGCCATGGAGATCAATCCGTGAATCCACTATTGATCTTCCTGCGCCTTTTGTCGGATTTGATAACTCGGACAGTGTGTTCAATCACAGGCTTCAACTGGGGGCTCGGCCCTATCCTGGGCACACTGGTAGTCCCATCGACTATCCTTCGAAAACGCTGAAGGCTGGGGATCACGGCGTCCCAGGCGGAGAGAACATGATTGACTTTAGAGACGGAACATACCGATATCTCACAATCCGCGAGGCCGCACGGGTGCAGACTTTTCCGGATACCTGGAAGTTCGAGGGGCCCTGGAGTGAAGCAATGCGACAACTCGGCAACGCGGTTCCCATCGAACTTGCTAAAGTGGTAGCGTCCAGCATTGGCCATAGTCTTGGTCAGGCAGACAGCTAAGTGCACACACTCTACAACTTCCACTTTCTAAGAACCGTTTCTTCCCAGCTTGTCGAAGCCATCGAACGACTGCAAATCACAAGTTTGGGCAAGGATTCGCTCGAGATTCTTCGAGCTTTTCAGCAAGATAATCATTCTGCACAGGGTGTCTACCTCATCCATTATGAAGGCAATCCCTCATACTTGGGAAAAGCTGATAACGTGGCCGAGCGCCTTGAACAACACTTTTTCAAACTATCTGGTCGGAAAGGAATTGATCTTGGCGCAGTCTCCTACAAGTGCATCTTGCTGGATGAGTCTATGGGTACGGCGGCGAACGAAGAAATCCTGATTCGCATGTTCTCTGAGCGGCATCCAAACATGTGGAATGGTAGCGGTTTCGGTAGTAAAGACCCTGGCAAGGAACGTGACAAGACGAGGCCAGGGAAATTTGATCAGAAGTATCCGATCAATGAAATGTTTCCTGTTCAGTTGTACGGCAATCAGCACAACCTTTCTGAACTGCTAGACAATGCGAAGCGGCAGTTACCCTATGTTTTTCGAACAGAAAAAATTCCCGATGTCCTACTTCAGAAAAGACTTGAAGTCCCGAGTACTTCGCTTTCGGCCATTGATGTATTACAGATTGTAGTCAACGCGCTTGGGCCAGGCTGGCAAGGTACCATTCTCTCCTTTGGCATCATTCTTTATAGAAAGGTCGAAGACTATCCGTATGGATTTGCAGTCCTCCCGCAATCATAAGGTCACACAATTGAGCGGCCAGCGAAGCGAAGCCGTTTGTGAGAAACAACTTGAGCATCAACTGTAAGAGTTCTGAATACGCTGGCGAGCGAAGCGATGCCCGCAATGAACAGGCGACGGGATTCGTCGTTGTGGCTAAGCCGCAGTGAAGCGACCCCGCAGTCGTAACCGTAGTTACGACGAGGACGTGAGCTGAGCGAGGCGACGCCAGAACGGCGAAGGCCGAGCCCCCTTTGACTTTTTAGGGGTGAAAACCGTAAACTCGCCCCACTATGGCCGAAAAAATCACCCCCCGTTCCACCGACTACTCCCAATGGTACATCGACATCGTCACCAACGCGAAGCTGGCCGACTACTCCCCCGTGAAGGGATGTATGGTCATCCGGCCCCGTGGGTATGCCTTGTGGGAGAACATTCAGCGGGTTCTTGACGGTAAGTTCAAGGAAACCGGCCATTCCAACGCCTACTTTCCCATGCTGATTCCCGAAAGCTTTCTGAAAAAGGAAGCCGACCACGTTGAAGGTTTCAGCCCCGAGCTGGCGGTGGTGACCATTGCCGGCGGTGAAAAACTTGAAGAGCCCCTGATCGTCAGGCCCACCAGCGAAACTATCATCTGGGCGATGTACAAGAAATGGATTCAGAGCTACCGCGACCTCCCTCTCCTGATCAATCAGTGGGCCAACGTGATCCGCTGGGAAAAGCGTACCCGGCTGTTTCTGCGAACCACCGAGTTTCTGTGGCAGGAAGGGCATACAGCCCACGCCACTGCCGAGGAAGCGCAGGAAGAAACGCTGCGGATGCTGCAGGTTTACAAGTCGTTTGTCGAAGAATACATGGCGATTCCTATCGTCGACGGGGAAAAGTCAGCCAGCGAGAAATTTGCCGGCGCCGTCAAAACCTACTCCATCGAAGCCATGATGCAGGATAAGAAGGCATTGCAGGCGGGCACCAGCCACAACCTGGGGCAGAACTTCGCCAAGGCTTTTGAGGTCACCTTCCAGACCAAGGAAGGAACTCTCGACCATGTCTGGGCCACCAGCTGGGGCGTTTCTACCCGGCTCATCGGGGCCTTGATCATGACGCACTCCGACGACAAGGGCCTGGTTGTTCCTCCCCGGCTTGCCCCGGTTGAAGCCGTGGTGGTGCCCATCTTCCGAAAGGACAATGTGGCCGAAGTGTCGGCCTATGCAAAATCGATAGGCGATTCGCTCAGTGCCGCCGGTCTCAAGGTCGAAACAGATCTCGACGAGACCCAATCTTCGGGCTGGAAATTTGCCGAATGGGAAATGGTCGGGGTGCCGGTGCGCATCGAGGCCGGTCCCAAGGATATGCAAAACAATCAGGCCGTTTTGGTCCGACGCGATACCGGAGAAAAGCTCTTTGTCGCCAAGGACGAAATCGCGGCCAAGGTCAAGGAACTGCTGGTGCTCATTCAGCAGAATCTGTTTGACCGCGCCTTGAAGAACCGGCTCGACAACACCTTTCAGATCGACAACTGGGCCGATTTTGTCAAACTGATGGAAGGCGATGGCGGCTTCGTCGAGGCTGCCTGGTGCGGAAGCGCAAAGTGCGAAGCCGAGATCAAAGAAACGACCAAGGCCACCATCCGCAACCTGCCTTTTGCCCTCAAGGACAAACCGGTCGACAAACCCTGTCTCAAGTGCGGTGCTCCTGGGCAGCACTGGGCCGTTTGGGCCAAGAGTTACTGAGGCCACCACGATGGGGAGGTCTTGGGTCCTCGTTCTGCTTTTGGTCGCAATGATGCTCACCGGCTGCAGCAATTCCGACGAGGTCAACGCCGCCTTTTCCCGCACTAGGGTCAGCTGGTTCGTGTTTGACTCGGGCCGCTCCGACGGGCTGCGCCCGCTGGCGGGCTTTGATGAAGCGCTGGCGGTCACCTGGGTACCCAGAACGAGGGCTGTTTTTGCAACCGACCTGGTACCCACCGCCGACGGGGCTGCGGCAGCCGTATCCATGCTGGGGTTGCTGGTGCTCGAGGATTCCGCAGGAACCCTGAAGGCGTTGCGGCCACAATCGCAGCTCCCGCTGTCTTCGTATCAGACAGACCGGGTGTTCACCTGGGAGGGAAAAGTCTTCCTCACCCTCCGCCAGGAACCGCCTATCATGTTGCCGCCTGCCACGCTGGCATGGTGGGCGCCTGATCAGAGCCGGTTGGCCTTTTACCCCATCCCTTCCCAAATTCAGAATCCCGACCGCCAGGCCGTCGCCTGCACCGTTCCCTCACAAGGTTCTTCGAGCGTGAATCTTACCTGGAAGTTTCCCAGGGGCAACGGCTGGGCCTTCGACAGCAGCACGTTCTTCTTGAACGATGGCACCGAGAGTTCTGAGGTGCTGGAGGCCGATTTGCCGATGGCCGAAGCCGATCCCTCTTTTGCACCTTTGCGTGCCCGGTTGGCGGAACGGTTGGGCGCTGAGGTGCCCTCCTCGTCTGCCCAAGCTTCTGAACCTCTATTGTTGTTTACCGAAGCAGGATGGGTGGCTGTCGGGACAAAGAGCGGTGCGGCGAGGCTATACCGGCTTCCCGAATTGGGAACTGCGGGGCGTTACACCAAGGCAGTGGCCCTCAAACGGGGGTATGTCTTCGCCTGGGAAACTTTGTATCGGGGCTACACCGGGGCAGCGGGTTTGGTTCATGTTCCCTTTGCCGTTCTCGCTCCCTGACCCGGGGTGTGCTAGAATAGGTTCTATGAAACGGCCCGCATTCTGGTTGTTGCTTCTCACCCTGGCTTCGCCCTCCTGGGGCGTGACTCTCTGGGGTGTCGACATCAACGGCATCGAGCTTCAGACTTCGTATCTCTCCATTCTCAATGTGGTTCAGGACAGTGCTCCCGACCCGTTGGTCAATGCCATTGGCGCGTCCATCCCTTTCCGGTTTTCCGGGTCCTGGACGTTTCGGCCCGAAGCTCAGTTGTTTTTTCTCGGCTACACTTTCCAAGGTGGCCGGGCAGTGCCGCAGAGCTCAGAATGGGACAATGTGACCATCCTGAGTCTGATGATCAATCCCACCCTCGGCTATGAAATTCCATTCAGCCCTACCCTGAGCTGGTCAAACGAGGTCGGACTGGGGTTTTTGGCCCGCTTTCCCGTCTTATTCAACGGAGCAACAGCCATCGACATGGCCTTGCCGGTTACGGGATGGTTGCTGGCTGGGCGACTCCTGTACCCCAATTTGGGCACAGGAGTCACCTGGCAGTTCTCACCTCTGTTTGCCGTCACCCTGCGTGCCCAGGCCTTTTACCCCGTCTTCAACCTCTGGGAAGGCCTTCCCTGGTATGACGAGTTCACCTATGGCCTGGGCCTGGGGATTTGGTTCACATTCTGATGGCAGACTCAGGGAGGAGCGAGGGGCTCGACCATTTCGCTGACAATCTTTACCCCGCTTCGTCCTTGTTTCAACCGGCCGATGATCCTGACCGGGCGTCCCCGACCCAAACGGGTGCGGCATCCTTCCAAGGCCGATTCTGTCGCTTCCACCCGGAATACCGAAGGCTGTTCAGAACCAGGATGGTACCGCGACAGCACTTCGAACTGGCAGACTTCCTCTCCCAGATCCTCCGGTTCAGCCAGCAGAGTTCCCTCCAGCCAAATGGAATTCAGGTGAGTCCCCACCAGGGTTTCAGAAGGCCGGATCACTTGGTTCCTCGGTCTGAACCTCGGTCGGCTTCTTGTCAAACTTGGTCTTGAACTCAATGTTCTCGCCGACAACTTTCACCTTGGAGTGGTTTCGCCCCTCCTTGTCGGCCCACCGGTCCTGCTTCAGGCGTCCGACCACACGAACGCCGCGGCCTTTGGAAAGCGTCTTGAGGCACAGGTCGGCTGTCTTGTTCCAGACCTCGACATCAAAGAAACTGACCTCGGACTTCTTTTCGTTGTCCTGGTTGAAATACCGGTTCGAAGCCACCGAAAACGAGCAGAGTTTGGAACCATTCTCCAGTTCCTTCTTTTCGGGGTCGCGGACCAAATTGCCCTCGATCAATACAGAATTCAGACTGTTCATATCCCTTTTCCTCCTTGGGTGATGTCTGTTCAACCACCTAAACGGGGTTCGGGGCCGTTTTGCTTCAAGGAATGAGAGATTTGGTAGTTTTTTTAATGTGATTCTTTCATAATGGAGGCATGGATCTTCTCGAAAAGCGGATTACCAGTGACTGGATTGAGATCCGCGAAAAAATGGGTACCCCGGTACGGATGAAGTCGTACTTGAAATTGGACGACATCAAACTGTCGCCCCTGCCTGACGAGTTGCGGGGATCAACGATGGGCGGCATTGTCGAGTTCAAGAAGCGGGTTTCCGGCAGTGTCTTCAATTTTCTCACCCGGCTGACTTATACAACACCGAACCAGACGGAGATTCTGGGGATCGAAGCCGAACTGCGGGTTTTAATCTATGTGTTGTGCCTTCAGAATCAGTATGCGACGGGTCAGATCAAACCCGCCAAAGAAGCCGAAGGTCCGTTGGCCGGGGCCAATTCCCGTAACCGTCCCCCCGTTGAGGAAGTCGTTGCCGAGGTGAAAGCGCGGGTACTAGGCAATTCTGAACTTGCGAAAAACCCGCATGTGAAAAACATCTTTATGGAGATTCAGCTCTATCAGAAAGAATTTGCTCAGTTTGCGGCTCTCTCACCACAGATCCCCGATGACAGAGCTCCGACGTTTTTCGGCAACTATAAAAAGCGGCTTGACGGAATCCTCGATAACATCCATGCCCATTTCCGTGACATCCGGATGGCCGAAGATGCCGAAATGCGCAAAGAGTTTCAGCGCCAAGAAGAAGAGCTGTTTGTCGCTCCCGAATTGGTGAAGCTGTTGTCCCAACAGGCCCAGGAGCTGACCAAAGTCCGCTCAAGCATTTTCCACGCCCTTCAGGAAGGGTATCAGATCCGCAATATCCTGTTGAAACTGGTAGAACGGCGAGACCCCTTCCTGGCGCTTCTGGAAGAAGAGCTCCGGTTCCTCGACACCAGACAGGAACCAACGGCAACGGGGCATCCGGCCTCGGTGAAGTTTGCCCGCAGTCTCGTACAAACCCTCGAAGGCAACAGAAAGAACTGACAAAGGAGCAATTATGGACAAGAAAGCCGATATCGGCCTGATCGGGCTGGCCGTCATGGGTCAGAACCTGGTACTGAATATGTGCGACCACGGGTACACCGTGGCGGTCTTCAACC